>NZ_QKRU01000026.1:0-87652 GCF_003234055.1 Pseudomonas sp. 57B-090624 | reverse complement strand
GGTGGACATGGGGGTGCCTATAGGGAAGCTCTTGGAGCGCTTCTTGGAGCCTCCCATCAACATCACTACACCGCCTTCGGAAGCCGGTTAGAAGTTCCCTTCATCAACCGGCTATTCCGAATACCCAATATTCCAACAGCACTTCGCGAAAGGTCATACACCATGTTCCGCCATGTCCTGCCCCTCGCTCTGCCTCTGACACTCTCTTTGCTCGTCGGTGCCTGCGGCAATGACGAGACCGTCCAGCAATCGATACGCCCGGCCATGGTGGTGCAACCGCAGCCCGCCGGCGACGCGATGGTGACCTACCCGGGCGAAGTGCGCGCCAGGCTGGAGCCGGAACTGGCCTTCCGCATCGGCGGCAAGATCACCCGCCGCCTGGTGGAGGTGGGCGACCGGGTCAAGGCCGAGCAGCCCCTGGCCGAGCTCGACCCGCAGGACGTGCGTCTGCAACTGGAGGCCTCCCGCGCCCAGGTCGCCGCCGCCGAGGCCAACCTCAAGCTGGTGCGTGCCGAGCGCGACCGCTACAAGACGCTGCTGGACCGCAAGCTGATCAGCCCCTCGCAGTTCGACAACGTCGAGAACCAGTACCGCTCAGGCGAAGCGCGGCTGAAACAGATCCAGGCCGAATACAACGTGGCCAGCAACCAGGCGGGCTACGCCGTGCTGCGCGCTTCGCAGAACGGCGTGATCGCCACCCGCCGCGCCGAGGTGGGCCAGGTGGTGGCGGCCGGGCAGACGGTCTTCACCCTGGCGGCCGACGGCGAGCGCGAAGTGCTGATCAGCCTGCCGGAACACGCCATCGACCGCTTCAAGATCGGCCAGCAGGTGGCCGTCGAACTCTGGTCGCAGCCCGACAAGCGCTTCCCCGGGCGCATCCGTGAACTCTCGCCGGCCGCCGACCAGCAGTCGCGCACCTTCGCCGCGCGCATCGCCTTCACCGCCGGTGAGGTGCCCGCCGAGCTGGGCCAGAGCGCCCGCGTCTACATCCAGGCCAACGGCGAGGTGCCGCTCTCGGTGCCGCTCTCGGCGCTGACCGCCGAAGCCGGTGAACCCTACGTCTGGGTGGTGAACCCGGACAGCTCGAAGATCGAACGACGCCCCGTGCGCGTCGGCCCCTACGGCGAGGATCGTGTTCCGGTGCTCGAAGGCCTGAAGCCCGAGGACTGGGTGGTCGCCGCCGGTGTCCAGGTGCTGCGTGAAGGCCAGGAAGTCCGCCCCGTGGACCGCGCCAACCGCGCGGTGAAGCTGATCGCCAAGGAGTAGGGCCGAGTGAACTTCAACCTTTCCGCCTGGGCGCTGAAGAACCGTCAGATCGTCCTCTACATCATGCTGCTGCTGGGCATAGTCGGCGCCATCTCCTACACCAAGCTGGGGCAGAGCGAAGACCCGCCCTTCACCTTCAAGGCCATGGTGATCCGCACCAACTGGCCCGGCGCCAGCGCCGAGGAGGTTTCCCGCCAGGTCACCGAGCGCATCGAGAAGAAGCTCATGGAGACCGGCGAGTACGACAAGATCATTTCCTTCTCCCGCCCCGGCGAATCCCAGGTGACCTTCCTCGCGCGGGACTCGATGCACTCCAACGAGATCCCCGAGCTCTGGTACCAGGTGCGCAAGAAGGTCAGCGACATCCGCCATACCTTGCCCCAGGGCATCCAGGGGCCGTTCTTCAACGACGAGTTCGGCACCACCTTCGGCAACATCTATGCGCTGACCGGCGAGGGCTTCGACTACGCCGTGCTCAAGGACTACGCCGACCGCATCCAGCTGCAACTGCAGCGGGTCAAGGACGTGGGCAAGGTCGAGCTGCTCGGCCTGCAGGACGAGAAGATCTGGATCGAACTCTCCAACACCAAGGCCGCTACCCTCGGCCTGCCGCTGGCCGCCGTGCAGCAGGCGCTGGAGGAGCAGAACGCGGTGGCTGCCGCCGGCTTCTTCGAGACGGCCAGCGACCGCGTGCAGCTTCGCGTCAGCGGGCGCTTCGACTCGGTGAAGGAGATCCGCGACTTCCCCATCCGCGTGGGTGACCGCACCTTCCGCATCGGCGATGTCGCCGACGTGCACCGCGGCTTCAACGACCCGCCCGCGCCGCGCATGCGCTTCATGGGCGAGAACGCCATCGGCCTCGCGGTCTCGATGAAGGCGGGTGGCGACATCCTGATCCTCGGCCAGGCCCTGGAGGGCGAGTTCGCCCGCCTGCAGGAAACCCTCCCGGCCGGCATGCAGCTGCGCAAGGTCTCCGACCAGCCGGCGGCGGTGAAGACCGGCGTGGGCGAGTTCGTCCGCGTGCTCACCGAGGCGCTGATCATCGTGCTGCTGGTGAGCTTCTTCTCCCTGGGCCTGCGCACCGGCCTGGTGGTGGCGCTGTCGATCCCGCTGGTGCTGGCGATGACCTTCGCCGCCATGTACTACCTGGGCATCGGCCTGCACAAGATTTCCCTCGGCGCGCTGGTGCTCGCCCTGGGCCTCCTGGTGGACGATGCGATCATCGCGGTGGAGATGATGGCCATCAAGATGGAGCAGGGCTACGACCGGCTCAAGGCGGCCAGCTACGCCTGGACCAGCACGGCCTTCCCCATGCTCACCGGCACCCTGATCACCGCCGCCGGCTTCCTCCCCATCGCCACCGCGCAATCGGGCACCGGCGAGTACACCCGTTCGATCTTCCAGGTGGTGACCATCGCCCTGCTGGTGTCCTGGGTCGCCGCCGTGGTCTTCGTGCCCTACCTGGGTGACCGCCTGCTGCCGGACCTGGCCAAGCGCCACGCCGAGAAACACGGCGGCAGCGGCGCCCACGACCCCTACGCGACGCCCTTCTACCAGCGCGTGCGGCGCGTGGTGGAGTGGTGCGTGCGCCGGCGCAAGACGGTGATCGTCCTCACCCTGGTGGCCTTCGTCGCCGCCATCGCCCTGTTCCGCTTCGTGCCCCAGCAGTTCTTCCCGGCTTCCGGGCGCCTGGAGCTGATGGTCGACCTCAAGCTGGGCGAGGGCTCCTCGCTGAGCAACACCGAGGCCGAGGTGACGCGCCTGGAGAAGCTGATCAAGGAACACCCGGGCGTGGATAACTACGTGGCCTACGTGGGCACCGGTTCGCCGCGCTTCTACCTGCCGCTGGACCAGCAACTGCCGGCGGCGAGCTTCGCCCAGTTCGTGGTTCTGGCCAAGACCATCGAGGACCGCGAGGCCCTGCGCAGCTGGCTGATCCAGACCCTCAACGACGAGTTCCCCAGCCTGCGTACCCGTGTCTCGCGCCTGGAGAACGGCCCGCCCGTGGGCTATCCGGTGCAGTTCCGCGTGTCCGGCGAGCACATCGACGAGGTCCGCGCCTACGCGCGCAAGGTGGCCGACAAGGTGCGCGAGAACCCCCACGTGGTGAACGTGCACCTGGACTGGGAAGAGCCGAGCAAGGTGGTGCGCCTGAACATCGACCAGGACCGCGCCCGTGCCCTGGGCGTGAGCACCGCCGACCTGTCGCGCTTCCTGCAGAGCTCGCTCACCGGCTCCACGGTCAGCCAGTTCCGCGAGGACAACGAGCTGATCGACATCCTCCTGCGCGGCACCCCGCGCGAGCGCCAGGAGCTGGCGCTGCTGCCGAGCCTGGCGGTGCCCACCGACAGCGGCAAGAGCGTGCCCCTGTCGCAGATCGCCACCCTGGAGTACGGCTTCGAGGAAGGCATCATCTGGCACCGCAACCGCTTGCCGACGGTGACCGTGCGCGCCGACATCTACGACAAGTCGCTGCCGGCCAGCCTGGTGACGCAGATCATGCCGACCCTGGAGCCGATCCGCGCCGAACTGCCCGATGGCTACCTGCTGGACGTGGGCGGCACGGTGGAGGACTCCGCGCGCGGGCAGAAGTCGGTGAATGCCGGTGTGCCGCTGTTCATCGTCGTGGTGCTGACGCTGCTGATGCTGCAACTGAAAAGCTTCTCGCGCTCGGCGATGGTGTTCCTCACCGCGCCCCTGGGGCTGATCGGGGTGACCTTGTTCCTCCTGGTGTTCCGCCAGCCGTTCGGCTTCGTGGCCATGCTCGGCACCATCGCCCTGGCGGGGATGATCATGCGCAACTCGGTGATCCTGGTGGACCAGATCGAGCAGGACATCGACGCCGGCCTGGACAAGTGGCACGCGATCATCGAAGCCACGGTGCGTCGTTTCCGACCCATCGTGCTCACCGCCCTGGCGGCGGTACTGGCGATGATCCCGCTGTCGCGCAGCGTGTTCTTCGGCCCCATGGCGGTGGCCATCATGGGCGGCCTGATCGTCGCCACCGCGCTGACCCTGCTGTTCCTGCCGGCGCTCTACGCGGCCTGGTTCCGGGTCAAGGAAGTGCCCAGGGCCTGACGGCAAGGCCATCCGCATGGGGTTCGCTGCGCTCTACCCATCCTACGGTTCCGACGGGCCGTAGGTTGCGCCGAGGTACGAAGCCCAACGTTGCGATGCCAGCCCCGGCACCGCTCGTTGGGCTTCAATCCATGCGTTCATGTCACCGTCATCCCCGTGAAGGCGGGGACCCACTGGACAGCGCCCCGCCGGGGCTCTCCTCATACATCCCATCCAGCAGCAACGCGAAGTTGCGCTCCACCACCGGGCGCTTGAGCTTCTGCGTTGGCGTCAGTTCGTCCTGCTCCTGGCTGAGCAGGCGCGGCAGCAGCGCCCAGGCCTTGATCCGTTCCACCTGGGACAGCTCGGCGTTGATCGTATCGACGTGCCCCTGCAGCTCCGCCAGCAGCGCCGGTGCCTGCAGCCAGGTATCGGCGTCCCCCGCCAGCCCCTGGCGTTTCGCCCAGATGGCCAGGCTCTGTGGGTCGAGGGCGAGGAGGGCGCTGAGGTGCTTGCGCCGGTCGCCGTGGACCAGGGCCTGCTCCACCAGTGGGTGCTGCCTGAGGCGTGCCTCGATGGGGGTCGGTGCGATGTTCTTGCCGCCGGCGGTGATGATCAGCTCCTTCTTGCGCCCGGTCAGCCAGAGGTGGCCGGCGGCGTCCAGCCGGCCCAGGTCGCCGGTGCGCAGCCAGCCGTCGAGGGTGAAGGCCTCGGCGGTCTTCTCCGGTTGCTGGAAGTAGCCCTTGAACACCTGCGGCCCGCGTACCAGTACCTCGCCGTCATCGGCGATGCGTACCTCGACGCCTGGCAGGGGGCGGCCCACCGAGCCGGCCTTGGCCAACCCGGCTTCGTTGCTGGTGAGGAAGGCGGTGGACTCGGACATGCCCCAGCCTTCGCAGAGCGGCACGCCGAGGGCGGTGAAGAAGGCCACCAGTTCGGCATCGAGTGGCGCGCCGCCGCTGACCAGGGCGCGGATGCGCGCACCGAACAGGCGCTGGCGCAGGCCGTCCAGCACCAGGCGCCGGGCCAGCAGCAGGCGCAGGCCGCCGCGCTGGCGGGCGCCGGTGCGCAGCGCCCAGTCGAGCACGCGGCGTTTGCCGGGCGACAGGGTTTCACGCTGGGCCATGACCGCCCCGTGCAGCTTCTCGAAGAGCCGGGGCACGCTGCCGAAGAAGTCCGGCTGCACCTCGGCGAGGGCCCGGGGCACGTCGTTGATGTCCGGCACGTAGGCGGCCTGGGCGCCGCACCAGAGGCGCTGGTACTGGCCGATCACCCGCTCGCCGACATGGGCCATGGGCAGGAAGGCGAGCCCGGTGTAGCGCTGCGGCGGCAACTGGTAGGCAGCGACGGCGGCGAGGAGGTTGCCGTGGCTGAGCATGGCCGCCTTGGGCTCGCCCGTGGTGCCGGAGGTGAACACCAGGTTGGCCAGGGACGTGCGGTCGAGTGCCTGCCAGCGTCGACGAACCTCGTCGGCCGGCACGTCGCTGCCTTCGGCGATGAAGGCGTCCAGGCCTGCGGGCCCGTCGCCGTCGATGGCGACGATGCGCAGGCCCGGCAAGGCCAGGCCCTGTGCCTGTCCCGGCCGCTCGACGAACAGCAGCCGGCAGCCGGCACGCTGCAACTGCTGGATCGCCTGGGCCGGGGTGAGGCTCGGGTAGAGGCCGACGCTGGTGGCGCCGGCCATGAGGGTGGCGAAATCCAGCAGGCTCCATTCCAGGCGGGTGCGGCTCCAGATCGCCACGCGATCGCCGGGCTCGACGCCGGCGGCGACCAGGGCCCTGGCCAGGGCTTCGCTGCGGCGGGCCACTTCGCCCCAATCGAGGCTGCGCCAGGCGTCGTGTGCCCGCACCTGGGCGGCGGGCCAGTCGGGCGTGCGCTCGGCGCGCCAGGCGAGCAGGGCGGGGATGCTGGGAAGATCGGCCGGCGGTTGCTGCGTCGTCATCGAACACCTCCTGTACTCGGATTGGACGGGCGGGAACGGCTCAGGGAATCGGCTGGCCCGAGTCGCGCTCCTTCACCGCCTGGGCGAACCCGACCTCCTCGCAACGTGCCTTGAAACGCACGCCCTCCGGGCTGTGGCGGGTGATGCCGTCGAAGAGTGTGGCGAACATCTGCGTGGTTTCCAGGCCCATGTTGTGGAAGGCCTGGTTGATCATCAGCTTCTGCATCATCAGTTGGTTGCGGGGGATGCCCTGCATGCGCGCGGTGAGCGCTTGCACCGCCGCGTCCAGCTCGGCCAACGGCACGCTCTGGTAGACCAGGCCCAGGCGTTGGGCCTCGCGACCGTCGATGAGATCGCCGGTCAGCAGCATGCGCTTGGCCTTCTCCGGGCCAAGGCGGTAGACCCACATCGCCGTGGTCGGGCAGCCCCAGACCCGTGCCGGCGGGTAGCCGATCACCGCCTCGTCGGCCATCAGGATCAGGTCGCAGCACAGGGCGATGTCGCTGCCGCCGGCCACCGCCGGACCGTGCACCTTGGCGATCACCGGCTTGTAGCTGCGGAACAGGCTCATGAAGTGCTCGGTGTTCTTCTTCATCAGTGCGTAGTCGACCATCGGGTCCCAGGGCATTTCCTGGCTGCCGTAGATGCCGCGCGGGTTCTCGGCGAAGAACTTGAGGTCGTAGCCGCTGCAGAAGCCCCGCCCGGCACCGGTGAGGACGATGACGTGCACGGCGTCGTCGGCGTTGGCGCGCAGCACGGCGGCTTCCAGGTCGGCGGGCAGGCGGTCGTCGATGGCGTTGAGGCGCTCCGGCCTGTTCAGGGTGAGGGTGGCGATGCGGCCGTCGACCGCGTAGTGGACGGTGGAGTCGGTCATGGGAATGCTCCGTTGGTTTTTATTGGATCGGGGCTTGGCGCGTCGGGAGAAATAAGTAAACTGAATTCACTTTTACTGTCCAGCGCTTTATCGAGAACCCCCATGACCGATCTTTCCCCCAAGGCCCAGAGAACCCGCGCCAGCCTGCTGGACGCCGCCCGTGACGAGTTGCTCGAACTCGGTGGCGGCCTTGAGGTGGGGCGCGTGGCGGAGCGGGCGGGTGTCTCGGTCGGCTTGATCTACCGCTACTTCGCCTCGCGCGCGGGGCTGCTGGCCGCGGTGGCGGAGGACTTCCACGACCGCTACCAGGCCGAGGTGATGGCGGCCGATCCGCTGCCGGGCGCCGAGGACTGGTGCAGCCGCGAGGAGCAACGGGTGCGCCGCGCGGTGCAGTTCGTCTACGCCGAGCCCCTGGCACCGCTGCTGCTGGTGAGCCTGGCGCGGGAGCCGGAAGTAGCCGCGCTGGAGGCCCGGCGCATCGCCGAGAACGTGCGCCAGGGTGCCGACAACATCCGCCGGGGCCAGGCCGCCGGGCAGCTGAACGCGGGCCTCGACCCGGAGCTGGTCTCGGCGATGATCCTCGGCGGCATGCACCAGGCACTGCTGGAGGCGCTCGGCCGCTCGCCGCGTCCGCCGGCGGAGCAGCTGTCGCGCCAGCTCTGGCATTTCATCCGTGGTGCCCTGGCGCCACTCCAGCCGACATGACGACAAGAAGAGGCAGGCATGCAGCACGCGACCCAGGTTGAATTGCTGAGGAAGGCATTGGCGCTGGCCGAAGAGGGGGTTTCCGATTGCCTGGAGATGCCCTCGTCCCTGGCGGTGGACAGCTACCTCGACGAGGCGCGCCATCGGCGTGAACGGGATGAGGTGCTGCGCCGCGAGCCCCTGCTGGTGGCGCGCTCCAGCGAGGTGGCGGCGGGGCGCTTCATCACCCGCGACCTGTTGGCGCCGCTGCTGCTGGTGCGTGACGAGGCGGGGCGGCTGCGCGGCTTTCTCAACGTCTGCAAGCACCGTGGTACGCAACTGGTGGCCGAGCCCGAAGGGGCCAACCGGGTGTTCGTCTGCCCCTACCACGCCTGGGCCTACAACCCGGACGGGCAACTGCGTGGCATTCCCCACGGCTATGGGTTCGAGGGGGTCGACCGGGGCTGCCTGAACCTCACCGAGGTGCCGGTGGCCGAGTGTTTCGGTGCCATCTGGGCGCGGCACTCGCCGGGCCCGGCATTGGACATGCCGGCGTTCTTCGGCCCCGAGCTGATGGCCGACTTCGCCAGCTTCGGCCTGGACGACCACGTGGTCTTCGACCCGCGCGACATCCGCCGACCGGTGAACTGGAAGCTGACCATCGACACCTTCCTGGAGAACTACCACGTGGCCAAGGCGCACCAGGCCACCATCGACCACCTGTTCTGGCCGAACCTGGGGCTGTTCGAGCGCTTCGGCCGGCACATCCGCAACTACTACGTGAAGCGCAACCTGCGCGAAGTGCAGGCGCTGCCCGAGGCCGACTGGGACCTGCGCCGCCACGGCAACCTGCTGTATTTCCTCTGGCCCAACACCCTGGTGCTGGTGGAGCCGGACCACATCGACTTCTCCACCGTGTTCCTCGATGGCCCGCTGGCCACACGGGTGCTTGGCCACACGCTGCTGGCCGAGGCACCGGTGACGGAGAAGGCCCGGCGCTATTTCGAGAAGAACAACGCGATCCTCTATGCCGCCCTGGAGGAAGACTTCGTCATGGCCGCGAGGGTGCAGAACGGTATCCGCTCGGGGGCCAGCGACCGCCTCTGGCATGGGCGCTACGAGCAGGCATTGCGCTGGTTCCACCAGGGCCTGGACGAGGCGCTGGGGGATTCCCGCGTCGAGGTGGTGCGGCGGGGTTGATCGCGAGCGCGGTGAACCCCTTCACTGTGGAGCCCAGGATTGAACCTGTGCCGCGTTCGACTCCGCCTGGTGGAGGTAAAGAGCGACCTCCACCCTACACAGTGGTGATGAGCCTGCCTTCGTGGGAGCGAATTCATTCGCGAATCAGGCCACTACACAGTCTCGGATGCCTACGAGAAATTGGACATGAAAAAGCCCGGCGCTTGGCCGGGCTTTTTCGTGGCGCAGGCGTGGCTCAGAGCACGCCGAAGACCTTCTTCGCCAGGCCGGTGGCAGCGGCAGCGGGGTTCTTGCGGATGCTGGCCTCCTGCTCGGCGATCATCTTGAACAGGCCGTCGAGGGCTTCTTCGGTCACGTAGCTCTCGATGTTGGCGCTCTTGGCATCGACCACGCCGAAGCTCGCGGCCTGACCGGCGAAGCTGTTGTACTGCTTGGCCAGGCCGACCTGGTCGGTCGCCTTCTTGACGATGGGCAGGAACCTGGCGCGCAGCTGCTCGCGGCTGGTCTTGTTCAGGTACTGGGTGGCGGAATCCTCGGGGCCGGAGAGGATGCCCTTGGCGTCCTGCACGGTCATCTTCTTCACAGCGTCCACCAGCAGCGCCTGGGCTTCCGGCACCGCTGCTTCGGCGGCCTTGTTCATGCTGGCTTCCAGTTGGTCGACCTGGGCGCCCATGCCCATCATCTTCATGGTCTTGGCGGCCTTGCCGAGCTTGCCCGGCAGCTCGATGCGCACCTCGGGGTTCTCGCTGAAGCCGCCCGGCTTGCCGAGCTGCTGCACGGCGACCTTGGCGCCCTGGGTGAGGGCGTCCTTGAGGCCGCCGCTGGCGTCCTGCTGGCTGAGGTCGCTGAGGGAGAGGGCGAAGGCGCTGGCGGAGAGGGCGAGGCCGGCGACCAGGGTGGTGAGTCGGAACATGGCGGCATCCTTGTGGCGGGAAAGCGGTTGTCAGGGAACGGCGTCGACCTTGATACGCAGGGGCTGCGGGTCGCTGCCGTCGAGTTTAACCGAGTGGCGCTCGGTGCTGATGAACAGCAGCTTGCCGTCGCGCTCGATGCGGGCGCTCACCGCGTAGCTGTGGCCGGGCTGCAGGTTGGCCGGGTCGTAGCTGAGCTGGAAGGGCAGGGGCACCTGCCCCTCGACGCGGCCCTGCTGGTAGGCCAGCTCGCGGGCGGGGGCATCGGCCAGCGAGACGTCCTGCAGCGAGACGCGCAGGGTGGCGTCCGGTGGCAGGGCGCTGCGTTGCAGGTAGTAGACCTCGCCGTTCAGGTGCTCCTGGGACGGTGGCTGGACGGTGGTGCAGGCGACGAGCAAGGCGCTGGCGAGCAGCAGGCTGGGCGATTTCATGGGGGTCTCGTGGTCCGTTGGCGGCGATAGACACACTATAGAAGCGAGGGCGCGGGGGTACAGCACCCGTGCGCCCGGATCGGATCATCGACCGTCGGCGTCGGCGTCGGCCTTCGAGACCGGTGCTCGCTCCTGCAACATGCGGCTGAGTTCCTGCAGGCGCCGCTGGGCGCTGACCAGCTGTTCCAGTCGCAGCGCCATGCTCCGGCCGCGCTGGCGCTGCGCCGCCTCGCGCTCGGCCAGGCTGGATTCCCGGCGCTCCAGTTCCGCTTCGCGCCTGGCCAGTTCGCGGGCCTGCTGCTGGAGTCGCTCCATGCGCTCGGCGAGGTCCCTTTCCAGGCGCTGCAGATGCGCCGCGCGACCGGATGTCGCGGGTGGCGCTGCCTTGCCTGGCGCCGCGGCAATATTCCAGGTGCCGTGCTCCTGCTCGCGGTGGGCCTTGCCGGCGACGGCCATGAGCCGCTCCAGCGCGTCGCGGTCGAGCAGCACCGTGCGGTGCTCTTCCACGCGGCTCGGTTTCACGGGCTGGATCAGCGGCAGCGCCTTGAGGTTCAGCAGGTGGAATTCCAGCGCATGCTGGCGGGGGCTCATGAGCAGCGCTCCCGGGTCAGCTCCTTGAGCACCCGTTTCACCTGGCTCCAGTGGTGGTCCTCGATGGCGTTCAGGCTGTAGCCCTCGGTATGGAGGGTGAGCTCGGCGATGTAGGCCTTGCAGCGTCGGCCGGGTTGGGGCTCGTCGAGGGTATAGAGAAGGAAGTCGCGCTCCAGGGCGGCGATCCCGAAGCAGCAGAGGATGGCGGCATTGAGCGTCTGGCCCTCGGCGTTCTGGATGGGGATTGATCTGAGCAGCATGGTCGGCATCGTCCTCGTTGAAGGAGTCCTGCTGGGCGCAGGCCGGCCATGGTACTGAGCGGGCACGAGCAGGCCGCTCGGCACGCTCCCCAGCGGCTTGTAGGCGAGTTCCCTAAATGTTCGGAGGAGAAGGGCCGGCCCCGGGCGGGGCCGGCCGGGGGTCAGGGCGCGTCGACCGGCGCTTCGGTCTCGGCTTCGCCCTGGCGCTCCAGGGCGACCTGGCGGATCGACAGGCGGATCTCCGCCGGCAGCACGCGCTTGGCGGCGCCTTCGGCAAGATCGCCAAGGGCCGGGTGGTAGCTGAGCTTGCCGGCGTCGTCCTGGCGCAGCACGCGCTGGTCGAGCAGGGTCTGGATGAAGTGGCGGAACAGGCTCTTGTCGAAGAACTCCGGGGCGTTGAGGCCGTGGAGGATGGACAGGCGCTGGGCCATCACGGTGCACAGGTCCTCGAGCTCTTCGGCGGTCAGCTGGTTCTGCCCGGCGTTGAGCAGCAGGGCGATGGCCATGTAGAAGCGCTGCAGGGTCTGGGCGATGGCACGCGAGAGCAGGGTCAGCAGCACGAACTGGCGCGAGCTGGGTGCGGGTCGCACGTAGGTGTCGTTCTCGAACTTCAGCAACCCCTGCTCGACGAAGGCGGCCAGCCACTGGTCGACCACCGCGTCCAGCCCGTCCAGGTTCCAGCGGATGAACAGCTCGGCCTGCAGGTAGGGGTAGAGCGCGCGGGTGTAGCGCAGGATCTGCTCGCGGCTGCTGCGCCCGCTGCTCTGGAAGAAGCTGGCGAGCAGCGCCGGCAGGGCGAAGATGTGCAGCACGTTGTTGCGGTAGTAGGTCATCAGGACGGCGTTCTGCTCGTCCAGGTAGAGGATCTTGCCCAGGGCGTCCTTCTGCTCGGCCAGCAGGTTCATGCTCTGCACGTACTGGATCAGTGCCTGGCCATCGCCTTCCGGCAGGGTGGCGTGGGGCGAGTAGGGCACGGCGCGCAGCAGGGCCAGGTAGAGGTCGAGGACCCGGGTGAGGGCACGTTCGTCCAGCGCCAGGCGGCTGGTGGAGAGCAGCGCCAGGGCGACCAGGTTGACCGGGTTGATCGCCGCCGCGTCGTTGAGGTGGCGGGCGACGCGGGTGGCCAGGCGGTTGGTGGTCTCGTTGAGCCATTGCGGACGGAATTGCGGGCCCAGCTCCTGCTCACGCCAGTCGGGCTGCTCCTGGTCGAGGAACTCGGCCAGCTTGATCGGCTCGCCGAAGTTCACCGCGACGCTGCCGAAGCGCAGCTTCAGCGCGCCGATGACCTTGAAGATGTCGAAGATCGATTCCTTCTTCTTGCTCGCGCCGCGCAGCTCGCCCAGGTAGGTGCGGCCCTCCAGCACGCGCTCGTAGCCGATGTAGACCGGGACGAAGACGACGGGCAGGCGCGAGGAGCGCAGGAAGCTGCGCAGGGTGATGGCGAGCATGCCGGTCTTGGGGTGGAGCATGCGGCCGGTGCGCGAACGCCCGCCCTCGACGAAGTACTCCACCGGGAAGCCACGGCTGAACAGGGTGTGCAGGTATTCGTTGAACACTGCGGTGTAGAGCGGGTTGCCCTTGAAGGTACGGCGCATGAAGAAGGCGCCGCCACGGCGCAGCAGGCCGCCGATCACCGGCATGTTGAGGTTGATGCCGGCGGCGATGTGCGGCGGGGTCAGGCCGTTGCGGAATAGCAGGTAGGAGAGCAGCAGGTAGTCGATGTGGCTGCGGTGGCAGGGCACGTAGATGACCTCGTGGCCCTGGGCGATGTCCTGCACCCCTTCGATGTGGTTGACCTTGATGCCCTCGTAGAGCTTGTTCCAGAACCAGCTCAGCACCACTTCGAGGAAGCGGATGGCGGTATAGGCGAAGTCCGAGGCGATCTCGTTGCCGTATTTCAGTGCCTGGGCCTCGGCCTTGGCCGGGCTGATCTTCTCGCGCTCGGCTTCCTCGGCTATGGCCTGGCGCACCAGGTCCGAATGCACCAGCCCCTTCACCAGGTTGCGGCGGTGGGAGAGGTCCGGGCCGATCACGGCGGTCTTCTGGTTGCGGAAGTGCACCCGCAGGATGCGCTGCACCATGCGCTGGGTGCGTTCCGGGCCCTTGCCCTGGGCGATCAGCTCGCGCAGGTGGATGGGGGCGGAGAACTGCACCCGGGTCTTGCGCCCGAGGATGAGGATGCTGACCAGCTTGCGCAGGCGCCCGGTGACGGCCCAGCTGTCGGCGAACAGCAGCTTCCAGGGGCTGGTCTCGCGGTCCGGGGACTGGCCCCAGAACACGGTGACCGGAATGATCTGCGCGTCATCCACGGCGTGCTGCTGGATGGCGTCGAGCACGCGCACCAGGGTGGGCGAGGTGCCGCGCTTGTCCTGGCCGCCGAACCAGCCGGGCTCGGGGGTCAGGTAGAAGAAGGCCGCGGGCTCCAGGGTGTCGCCTACCGCCACCGGCAGCACCGGGCGGGGCAGGCCGGCCTTGGTGCATTCCCGGTCCACCACCGCCAGATCGCTGGCCGAGGGCTGCTGGAGCACATAGAGCACCGGCTTGCTGCGGTCGAGCTTGAGGGTGAAGGCGGACTGGTTGATGGTTTCCGAGCGCACCCACAGGTAGAGAAGGCGGCGCAGGGTACCGAAGGCCAGGCGGCGGAAGGGCGAGCGGGTCATACGGAGTCTGTAGTCGAACGAGCGAATGCTCGGGGCGGCTAGTTTGCCGTATTCGCCACCGGGCCGCAAAAAGCCTCTGACCGTCCGAAATGGAGGGGTGGGTCGCGAACTTGCGGAATCTTCTGCTGTCTTGCATTGCCGCCGGAGGACTCCTTATATTCCGCCGGCGTTTGCAAGGCCCCCGCGGCCCGCATGGCCGGGGGCTTTTCCCTTTGGGGTAGAGGCCATGATCGAAATAAAACAACTGACCAAGCGTTTCGCACAGCACACCGTCGTCGACGGCCTGTCCTTCGGCGTCGAACCGGGGGAAGTGCTCGGCTTCCTCGGCCCGAACGGCGCCGGCAAGTCCACCACCATGAAGATGCTCACCGGGTTCCTCGCGCCGACCTCCGGCACCGCGAGCGTCCTCGGCTTCGACGTCCAGACCCAGACCCTCAAGGCCCAGCGGCAGATCGGCTACCTGCCCGAGGGCGCGCCCTGCTACGGCGACATGACGGTGCGCGGCTTCCTCGAATTCATCGCCGAGGTGCGCGGCTTCCGCGGTGCCGAGAAGAGGGAGCGGGTGTCCCGCGCCGCCGGCCTGGTGGAGCTGGACAAGGTCCTGGGGCAGTCCATCGAGACCCTGTCCAAGGGCTTCAAGCGCCGCGTGGGGCTGGCCCAGGCCATCCTCCACGATCCGCGCGTGCTGATCCTCGACGAGCCCACCGACGGCCTCGACCCCAACCAGAAGCACCAGGTGCGACAGCTGATCCAGAGCCTGGCGCAGGACAAGATCGTGATCATCTCCACCCACATCCTCGAAGAGGTGGCGGCGGTGTGCACCCGCGCGGTGGTGATCGCCGCCGGCAAGCTGGTGGCCGATGGCACGCCGTACGAGCTGGAGAGCCGTTCGCGCTACCACCAGGCGGTGACCCTGGTGGCCGACGAGCCCCTGGATGCGCTGGCCCTGGCGGTACTGCCGGGTGTCGCCGGTGTCGAGGAGAACCCCCTGGGCGGCGGCCTGACGGTGCTGGCCAAGCCCGGCGAGGTGATCTTCCCGCAGGTCAACCAGCTGATCCACCAGCGTGGCTGGAAGGTCCGGGAACTGGATGTCGAGCGCGGCCGCCTGGATGAAGTGTTCCGCAGCCTGACCCGGGGAGAAGCGGCATGAAGCAGTTGCCGGTCATATTCAAGCGCGAGCTGGCGAGCTACTTCGCCACCCCGCTGGCCTATGTGTTCATCGTGATCTTCCTGGTGCTGTCCGGGGTCTTCACCTTCTACCTGGGCGGGTTCTTCGAGAGCGGCCAGGCGAGCCTGGCGCCCTTCTTCAACTTCCACCCCTGGCTCTACCTGTTCCTGGTGCCCGCCATCGCCATGCGCCTGTGGGCGGAGGAGCGCAAGTCCGGCTCCATCGAGCTGCTGATGACCCTGCCGATCACCCGCTTCGAGGCGGTCACCGGCAAGTTCCTCGCCGCCTGGGCCTTCGCCGGCCTGGCGCTGCTGCTGACCTTCCCCATGGTCGTCACCGTCAACTACCTGGGCGAGCCGGACAACGGCGCCATCGTCACCGGCTACATCGGCAGCTGGCTGCTGGCGGGGGCGTACCTGGCCATCGGCTCGTGCATGTCGGCCCTGGCCAAGAACCAGGTGATCGCCTTCATCCTCGCCGTGGTCATGTGCTTCCTGTTCATCGTCAGCGGCTTCCCGCTGGTGCTCGACGCCTTCAGCGCCTGGGCCCCGCAATGGCTGCTGGACGCGGTCGCCTCGCTGAGCTTCCTGACCCGCTTCGAGGCCATCAGCAAGGGCGTGATCGATGCGCGCGACCTGCTCTATTTCGTCACCCTGATCGCCGCGTGGCTGGCCGCCACCGCCGTGGTGGTCGATCTGAAGAAGGCCGACTGACATGAAGAAACTGATGTATTCCAGCGCCGGCCTGCTGCTCATCGCCCTGGCCTTCCTGGCGTTCAACATGGTCTCCGGGCTGGCGCTGACCAACGCCCGCCTCGACCTCACCGAGCAGAAGCTCTACACCATCTCCGACGGCACCCGGCAGATCCTCGGGGAGCTGGACGAGCCCATCAACCTGTACTTCTTCTACTCCGACAAGTCCGCCAAGGACCTGGTCGTGCTGCGCAACTACGCCAAGCGCGTGGAGGAGATGCTCAAGGCCTACGCCCAGGCGGCGGACGGCAAGATCAAGCTGCACATCGTCGATCCCGAGCCCTTCTCCGAGGACGAGGACAAGGCCGCCGAATTCGGCCTGCAGGCGATCCCGTTGCAGCAGGGCGGCGACTCGATCTACTTCGGCCTGGCCGGCACCAACGCGGTCGATGACCGGCAGATCATCCCGTTCTTCCCGCTCGACCAGGAGGAGTTCCTCGAGTACGAGATCAGCCGCCTGGTGCAGAGCCTGGCCAAGCCGCAGCGACCCGTGGTCGGGGTGATGTCGGGGCTGCCCATCAACGGGGGCTTCGACATGCAGACCCGCCAGCCGAGCCAGCCCTGGATGGTGATGGAGGAGATCCGCCAGCTGTTCCAGATCGAGAGCGTCAAGCCCAGCGTCGACCAGATTCCCGACAAGGTCTCGGTGCTGTTGCTGGTGCACCCGAAGAACCTGCCGCAGCAGACCCGGTACGCCATCGACCAGTTCGTCCTGCGTGGCGGCAAGCTGCTGGTCTTCGTCGACCCCTACAGCGAAGCCGACCACGGCATGCAGATGCCCGGCGAGATGCCCGGCGAGGACAAGGCCTCCGACCTCCCCGAGCTGTTCAAGGCCTGGGGCCTGGAGATGGTGCCCGGCAAGGTGGTGGGCGATGGTGCCTACGCCATGTCGGTGAGCATGGGCGAGGGCCAGCGTCCGGCGCGTCACGTCGGTTGGCTGAGCCTGCCGAAGAAGGCCCTGGACGCCAGCGACATCGCCACCGCGAACCTGGAGACGGTCACCGTCGCCACGGCCGGCATCCTGCGCCCGCTGGAGGGTGCGAAGACCCACTTCGCGCCGCTGATCCAGAGCTCGGAGTACGCCATGCCCTTCGACGCCGAGCGTTTCGCCATGCTGCGCAACCCCGACGTGCTGATGCGCGAACTCAAGCCCAGCGGTGATCGCTACGCCATCGCCGCACGGATCGGCGGGCCGGCGCAAAGCGCCTTCCCCGATGGCATCGAGGGCCGCAAGGACGGGCTCAAGTCGGCGGACAACATCAACGTCATCGTGGTCGCCGACACCGACATGCTCAGCGACCGCATGTGGGTGCAGGTGCAGGACTTCTTCGGCCAGCGCGTGCCGCAACCCTGGGCCGACAACTCCGGCTTCGCCATCAACGCCCTGGACAACCTCGCCGGTTCCGAGGCGCTGATCAGCGTGCGCTCCCGTGGCCGCTTCACCCGGCCCTTCACCGTGGTCGAGTCGCTGCAGCGCGAGGCGGAAACCCGCTTCCGCGAGCAGGAGCAGGTGCTGCAGCAGCGCCTGGCCGACACCGAGCAGAAGCTGGCCAGCCTGCAGAAGAACCAGGACCCGACCAAGGCCCTGGAGCTGACCCCCGAACAGCAGGCCACCCTGCAGCAGTTCATGCAGGAGAAGGTGCGCATCCGCAAGGAGCTGCGCGAGGTCAACTACCAGCTCAACGCCGATATCGAGAAGCTCGGCCGTACCCTCAAGTTCATCAACATCGCCCTGGTGCCGCTGGTACTGACCCTGGGCGTACTGCTGCTGTGGTTCTGGCGTCGCCGCCGGGCCTGAGGAGAGAAGCCTGATGGGACGCAAGGCCCTGTTGTTCCTGGCCCTCGTGGCCGTTGCACTGGTGCTGGCCTATGTCGGCCTGCACCGGACCCCCGAGCCCCTGGCGGCCAAGGGGCCGTCGCCGCTGCTGCCGGCCCTGCAGGGCCGGCTCGCCGAGGTGGAGCGCATCGAGGTGCAGCGCCCCGGCCAGCCGGTGCTGCGCCTGGCACGCCAGGACGGTGTCTGGACGTTGCCCGACAAGGCCGGCTATCCGGCGGCGGCCAAGCCGGTCGCCGACCTGCTGAGGGCGCTGGGCGAGGCCCGCGAGGTGGAGGCGCGCACCGCCAGGGCCGAGCTGCATGGCCAGCTCGGCCTGGCGGACAAAGGCGAAGGCCAGGGCATCCGCGTGACGCTCCAGGGCGAACACCTGCCCGAGCAGGTGGTGCTGGTGGGCAAGCCCGGCCAGCAGGGCAAGGGACAGCTGGTACGCCTGGCCGACCAGGCACAGAGCTGGCTGGTCGACCGGCGCATCCTGATGCCGGAGACCGAGCTAGGCTGGCTGGATCGGCGTATCACCCGCATCCCGTTCGACAGCGTGCGCCAGGTGGAGGTGACCACTCGCCAGGGCAAGGCGCTGACGGTCCATCGCGACGCAGCGGGCGAGCCGAACCTCAAGGTCCGCCAATTGCCGGCCGGTCGCAAGCTGGCCTACGAGGCAGCGGCCAACGGCATGGCGACGCTGTTCGCCAGCCTGGATTTCGCCGATGCCGCGCCGCTGGACCAGGTGCAGTTCAAGGACCGGCCGCTGCTGCAGTTCAGCCTGCAGAGCTTCGCCGGGGGCCAGCTCGAGGGCGTCATCCTGGCGCAGGGCGAGCAGTACTGGATGCAGTTGAAGCGCAAGGAAAAGTTCGACGGCGAACAAGTAGCGGGTCGCCTCGACTGGGCTTATCGCATCGAGGCGTTCCAATACCAGGCGTTGGCCAAGACACTCGAAGACCTCATTTCGGCCAAGTGACCAAGGCAACTACCGGAGTGGGCGACAGGCGTTTGCAAGTTGCTTTTCGTCGGCTCCGGGAGTGCCCCAATATGTGACCCGCAAGACCCATAAAAGGGCGTGAAAGCCCTGCCAGCCGGCCCTTTCACGGTGCCGGAAAAAAGTGCTTTTCTGTAGCATTTCCTGTCGTATACTCCGGTCGCGGTGGTTAAAAGAACGCCATTCGTAATACCCGCCCACGCCTCTCTGGACTGCGGTCGGATATAAGAAGAAGAACGTCCTTGCCTAACCGTCCAAGCCTCTTGAATAAGAGGCAAACAACAAAAATTGCGAGTTTGGAGAGAGTAGTAATGGCTGATCGTGAGGTCGGAACCGTCAAGTGGTTCAATGACGCTAAAGGCTATGGATTCATTCAGCGCGAAAGCGGTCCGGATGTATTCGTTCACTACCGTGCTATCCGCGGCGAGGGGCACCGCTCCCTGGTCGAAGGCCAGAAAGTGGAATTCGCGGTGATCCAGGGGCAGAAAGGCCTGCAGGCGGAAGACGTCTCCAGAGTCTGACGACTCCAGACAAAAGGCCCGTCGATGACGGGCCTTTTGTTTTCTGCGATACCGCGCCGAGTGATGCGCCTATTCGGTGCGCCAGATGAACTCGTTGGCGCCTGCGGCGTTGACCTTGATCCAGCGATCCGCATCTTCCTCGCCTTCCTCTTCCTGCCAGCCGCCCGGTGCGCAGCGGATTTCCACACCCAGTGCGGCGAAGGCCGCCAGTGCGCAGCCGAGGTCGTCCTCCCAGGGCGTCGTGTCGCTCTCCAGCAGCAGGCTGTGCCACTTGCCCACGGCGCGTGGCAGCCAGGTCACGGGAACGCCACCGGCGTCGCATTTGAAGGTCTGCCCCTTCTGCTGCCAGGGCGAGCAGGGGCCCAGGGCCTGCGCCAGCCAGGTGGCGACGGCATCCTGGTCGGCGTCCTTCAGGTAGATCTCGATATCGGGTTGGCGCATGGCGGGGTCCTAGTTTCTGACGATCCAATCGTAGCGTATGGAGACCGTCACTTCGAAGGCGTCCTTGATCACGGCGGCACGGCGTTCGGCGCTGGCGCGCCAGCCGTGGGGCGTCATGGCGAGGAGGTCGGCACGGGCCTCGCTGCTGGCCAGGTGCAGGTCGAACTCGAGGGTTTCGCTGTGGGCCAGCGTCATGCCCTCGGGGATCAGCGACAGGTGTTTCTCGTCGTCGTAGTCGCGCACCTCGTCATAGAGGCGTTCGCGCAGCTGCATCAGGTGGCCGCGGGTCGGGCCCATGCGCAGCAGGCCACCGCCGGGGGCGAGCAGGCGGCGGGCTTCCTGCCAGTCCAGCGGGCTGAAGACGCTGGCCAGCAGTTGGCAGCTGGCGTCGGCCAGGGGCACGCGGGCCATGCTCGCCACCAGCCAGGTCAGGCCGGGGGCGCGGCGGCAGGCGCGCTTCACCGCCTCGCGGGAGATGTCCAGGCCATAGCCATCGGCGGCGGGCAGGGCATCGGCGATCTGCGCGGTGTAGTAGCCCTCGCCACAGCCGATATCCAGCCAGCGTGCCGGGCTGCGCTCGGCCGCCAGCAGGGCCAGGCGCGCGGCCAGGGGCGCGTAGTGGCCGCCTTCGAGGAAGCGCCGGCGCGCCTCGACCATGGCGGCATTGTCGCCCGGGTCACGGCTGTTCTTGTGCTGCACCGGCAGCAGGTTCAGGTAACCCTGGCGGGCACGGTCGAAGCGGTGGTTGGCCGGGCAGGCGACGCCGTTGTCCTGGGCGGACAGCGGCGCCTGGCAGATGGGGCAGGTGAGCATGATCAGGCCAGCAGTCGCACGAGGGTCTGTTCGTAGATGTCGCTCAGCAGGTCGAGGTCGCTGGCCAGCACCCGCTCGTTGACCTGGTGGATGGTGGCGTTGACCGGGCCGAGTTCCACCACCTGGGTGCCCATGGTGGCGATGAAGCGTCCGTCGGAGGTGCCGCCGCTGGTGGAGGGCGTGGTCTCGCGGCCGGTCACCGCCTTGATGCTGGCGGCCACCGCGTCGAGCAGTTCGCCCGGTTCGGTGAGGAACGGCAGGCCGGAGAGGGCCCATTCCACGTGGTAGTCCAGGCCGTGCTTGTCGAGGATGGCGTTGACCCGCTGTTGCAGGCCTTCGACCGTGGATTCGGTGGAGAAGCGGAAGTTGAACACCGCCACCAGCTCGCCGGGGATCACGTTGGTGGCGCCGGTGCCGGCATTGAGGTTGGAGACCTGGAAGCTGGTCGGCGGGAAGAAGGCGTTGCCGTCGTCCCAGTGCTCGGCGGCGAGTTCCGCCAGGGCCGGGGCGGCCAGGTGGATCGGGTTCTTCGCCAGGTGCGGGTAGGCCACGTGTCCTTGCACGCCGCGCACGGTGAGGGTGGCGCCGAGGGAGCCGCGGCGACCGTTCTTCACCACGTCACCCACCAGGGTGGTGCTGGAGGGTTCGCCGACGATGCACCAGTCCAGGCGCTCGCCACGGGCGGCCAGGCGCTCGACCACGGCCTTGGTGCCGTGGTGCGCGGGGCCTTCCTCGTCGCTGGTGATGAGGAAGGCGATGGCCCCTTTGTGCTCCGGGTGCGCGGCGACGAAGCGCTCGACGGCGATGATCATCGACGCCAGGCTGCCCTTCATGTCGGCGGCGCCACGGCCGCAGAGCATGCCGTGTTCGTCGATCTGGGCGTCGAAGGGCTGGTGCTGCCAGGCCTGCAGCGGGCCGGTGGGGACCACATCGGTATGGCCGGCGAAGCACAGCACGGGGCCTTCGCCGCCACGGATGGCCCAGAAGTTCTCCACGTCCTCGATGCGCATGCGCTCGATGCGGAAGCCGACGGCCTCCAGGCGGCGCATCATCAGCTCCTGGCAGCCTTCATCGACCGGTGTGACCGAGGGGCGGCGGATGAGGTCGCAGGCGAGCTCGAGGGTGGGGGACAGGGCGGTCATGCGGGACTCCGGAAAGGCGGCAAGGCGTGAAAAGGACGACATCTTAAAACATAAACGGCGGCCATTGGCCGCCGTTTAGGTCACCCGCTGCGGGTCAGGCCGCAGCTTCCTGGTGGGGGTGCTCCAGCGGCTTGGGCGCCGAGGAGAGCAGCGCCATGATCAGCGCGGCGAGGTAGGGCAGCGACTGCACCAGCAGCATGGCCACCCAGAACTTCACGTCGGCGCTAGGCAGGCCCTGGACGATGCCGATGCCGATGGCAGCGCCCCACAGCAGGAGCATCACGAAGACCTCTTCGCGGGCTTCGGCCAGGGCCATCATCAGGCCGTGGTTGCTGCGCATCTTCGGCGTGCGGAAGAACGGGATGCTGGTGGTGAAGAAGCCGTACAGCACCGCCTTGGCGATGGTGTGCGACAGGGCCAGGCCCGCCACCGCGGCGCAGAACGCGTCCTTCAGGTTGACGCCGACGGCGCGCTGGTAGAGGAACACGATCTTCGCCACCTTGAAGAAGAACAGCGCCAGCGGCGGGATGGCGAAGATCAGCAGCGGCGGGTCGACCCGCTGCGGCACGATGATCATCGCGGCCGACCAGAGCAGCGCACCGATGGTGAAGAAGATGTTCAGGCCGTCGGCGATCCACGGCAGCCAGCCGGCGATGAAGTGGTAGCGCTGGCCACGCTTGAGCTCGGAGTCCTTGCCCAGGAACAGGCTGCGGGCGTGCCCCTTCATGATCTGGATGGCGCCGTAGGCCCAGCGGAAGCGCTGCTTCTTGTAGTCGATGAAGGTGTCGGGCATCAGGCCCTGGCCGAAGCTGTCATGGGCGTAGGCGGCGGCGTAGCCCTTCTCGAACACGCGCAGGCCCAGTTCGGCGTCCTCGCAGATGGTCCAGTCGGCCCATTGCAGTTCGTCCATCACGGTGCGGCGGATCATGGTCATGGTGCCGTGCTGGATGATCGCGTTGCGGTCGTTGCGGGTCACCATGCCGATGTGGAAGAAGCCCTTGTACTCGGCGTAGCAGAGCTTCTTGAAGGTGTTTTCCTTGCCGTCGCGGTAGTCCTGCGGCGACTGCACCACGGCGATCGACGGATCGGCGAAGTGCGGGACCATGTGCTTGAGCCAGTTGGGGTTCACGCAGTAGTCGGAGTCGATCACCGCCACGACTTCGGCGTCGGGCGCGGTGTGCGGCAGGATGTAGTTCAGCGCGCCGCCCTTGAAGCCGGCGAGCGGGGCCACGTGGAAGAAGCGGAAGCGCGGGCCGAGCTGTTCGCAGTAGGCCTGCACCGGCTCCCAGACCGCCGGGTCCTTGGTGTTGTTGTCGATGATCAGGACTTCGTAGTCCGGATAGTCGAGTGCGGCGAGGGCGTCGAGGGTCTGCTTGACCATCTCCGGCGGCTCGTTGTAGCAGGGCACGTGGATCGACACCTTGGGCCGGTAGGCCGAGTCGCCGATGACCGGCAGGAACGGCCGGCGGCGCGAGCGTACCCAGACCGCCTCGGCCAGTTCGTGGGCTTCGGTGAGCAGCACGATGAACACGCCCAGGGCGCCGATGCCCAGTAGCACGCCGACCGTGAGGCTGAACCAGGTGCTGTACTGCTGGCTGTAGTCGTAGGCGATCCACACCAGCACCGAGCCGCCGGCGAAGGCGACGAAGGTGAGGAAGGTACGGCCGCGCTGGCGCAGGGCGCTGCCGTCGATGAGCATCAGGGCCAGGGCCAGCAGGGCCATGACCACCGAGGCGACGGCGAGCATGCGCCACTGCGGGATGGCGATCACCGGGCCTTCGAAGTTGAACTTGGGCTGGCGCTCCAGGTTGTAGACGCCCCAGTAGGCGCCCACCGAGCCTTCGTCACTGGCCTTCCACGGCTGGTCGAAGGCTTCGATCACGAAGTAGTTGTAGCCCTGGGCGTTGAGGGCGTTGACCAGGGTGCGCAGGTAGATGGCCTGGTCGGCCTGGGAGGCGTCGGCGCCGCCGCGCATGCGACCGTTGCTCGGCCAGCCCACTTCGGACAGCAGCAGCGGCTTCTTCGGGAAGGTCTTCTTCAGGTCCTTGGCGCGCTCCAGCACGAACTGGGTGGAGTCCTGCATGGGGATGAACTCCCAGTAGGGCAGGACGTGGGCGGCGATCAGGTCGACGTGCTTGGCCAGCTCCGGGTACTTCAGCCAGATGTGCCACTGCTCGGAGGTGGTCACCGGCACCTTCACGGCGGCGCGCACGCGGTCGAGGTAGACGGAGAGGTCCTTGCGGCTGATCTCGCGGCGGAACAGCGCTTCGTTGCCCACCACCACGCGGACGACGCTGCGCGAGGTGTTGGCGATCTCGATGGCCTTGGTGATCTCGCGCTCGTTGCGCGCCTCGTCCGGGCTGATCCAGATGCCGAGGGTCACGCGCAGGCCGAATTCCTCGGCGATGCGGGGGATGTCGGCGAGGGTCCCGTCCACCGAGTAGGTGCGGATGTTGTCGGTCTGCTTGCTCAGCAGCTCGAGGTCTTCACGGATCTGCTCGTCGGTGGGGTAGCGATCCTGCTGCGGGTTCTGGTCCACACGGAACGGCGAGTAGGAGTAGCCGGAGATCTGCTCCGGCCAGTCCGGGGCGCTGACGGGACGGTTGTAGAGCGCCCAGATTCCGGTGAACAACGCAGCGACCGCCACGAAGACCACCAGGTTGAGTCCAAATTTACGCGATGGCATAGGGATTTCAGGTTCCGAAGCGTGGAACGGGGAGATAGCGCCAGCGAGCGCTGGTCGGCGCGCATGCTACTCCGGCGTCCGGCGACTGTATAGATTGTGTACGAACGATAGCCGTGCCCACCGGCCATTGCACACAGGCTTTGTCCCTGGGGGGGCGGAGAAGTTCGCGGGGATTTGCCGGGCCCGCCGGAGGGCTTGGTGTCGGGCCCGATACGAAGCGGACTACAGCGCTCGCAGCAGGATGCGCTCGCTGGCTTCCAGGTCGAGGTCGCGGCGTTCGCTGAGGGCGGTCATGCCATGGCGCTCCAGCTGCGCCAGCACCTGGGGGATGACCTCGGCATCCAGCCCGTGGTCGGCGAGGCGGGTGGGCACGCCCAGGGCCTGGAAGAAGTCGCGGGTGGCGGCGATGGCGCCGTCGATCTTCGTGTCCTCGTCGCCCTCGATGCCCCAGACACGCTCGGCGTACTGGATCAGCTTGGCGCGCTTGGGTTCACGGCGCTCCGCCAGCAGCGCCGGCAGCACCACGGCCAGGGTCTGGGCGTGGTCGAGGTGGTAGAGGGCGGTGAGTTCATGGCCGATCATGTGGGTCGCCCAGTCCTGGGGCACGCCGCAGCCGAGCAGGCCGTTGAGGGCCTGGGTGGCGCACCACATGAGGTTGGCGCGCGCCGTGTAGTCCTCGGGGTTGGCGAGGGCCCTGGGGCCTTCCTCTATAAGGGTGAGCAGCAGGCCTTCGGCCTGGCGATCCTGCAGCGGCGCGTCGGCGGGGTAGGTGAGGTACTGCTCCAGGGTGTGGACGAAGGCATCGACCACGCCGTTGCCGATCTGTCGGGCCGGCAGGCTGAAGGTGGTGCACGGGTCGAGGATGGCGAAGCGCGGGTACAGCAGTGGGCTGGAGAAGGGCAGTTTCTCCTGTCGGGCGACATGGGTGACCACGCCGTGGGGGTTGCTCTCCGAACCGGTGGCGGCGAGGGTCAGCACGCAGCCCAGGGGCAGGGCCGCCTTGGCCCGGGTGCCGGTGAGCAGGTCGAGCGGGTCGCCCTCGTGGCACAGGGCGGCGGCGATGAACTTGCTGCCGTCGATCACCGAGCCCCCACCCACGGCGAGGATGAAGTCGCAGCCTTCGCGGCGGGCCAGTTCCACGGCCTTGACCAGGGTGTCGAACTGCGGGTTGGCCTCGATGCCGGCGAAGCGGGTGAGGGCATAGCCGGCCAGGGCCTGTTCCACCTGCTGCCAGACGCCGTTCTGGAAGATGCTGCCGCCGCCGTGGGTGACCAGCACCCGGCTGCCGGCGGGGATTTCACGGGCCAGCTTGTCGATCTGGCCTTCGCCGAAGTGGATGCGGGTGGGGTTGTAGAAGCTGAAGTTGCGCATGCTGGGCTCCCTTTTTGTTATCGGCCGACTATAGCGCTGGAGGGCTGCGGGGCGATCTATGGCCCGCCATTCAGCGGTGTCGGGCTTGGGATGGCGGTCGACGCTTCCTATAATGCGCGCCCGGCCAGGTGGCTGGCGAGTTGGGAGCTAGGCATGAGTACAGACGAACGTTTCGGTGGCATCGCCCGCCTCTATGGGCTGGAGGGCGCGGCGCGCCTGCAGGCGGCGCACGTGGCGGTGGTCGGCATCGGCGGCGTCGGCTCCTGGGCGGCGGAGGCGCTGGCGCGGTCCGGCGTGGGCGAGATCTCGCTGTTCGACCTGGACGATGTCTGCATCACCAACACCAACCGCCAGGTGCACGCCATCGAGGGCGCCGTGGGGCGGGCCAAGGTGGAGGTGATGGCCGAACGCATCCGTGCCATCAACCCGGCCTGCGTGGTGCACGCGGTGGCGGACTTCGTCACCCGCGAGACCATGGCCGAGTACATCACCCCGGAGCTGGATGCAGTGATCGACTGCATCGACAGCGTGGCGGCCAAGGCGGCGCTGATCGCCTGGTGCAAGCGGCGCAAGATCCAGATCGTCACCACTGGCGGCGCGGGAGGCCAGGTGGACCCGACGCAGATCCAGGTCACCGACCTGAACAAGACCTTCAACGATCCGCTGGCGGCCAAGGTGCGCTCCATGCTGCGCCGCGACTACAACTTCTCCCGCACGCCGGGGCGCACCTACAGCGTGCCCTGCGTGTTCTCCACCGAGCAGCTGCGCTACCCCAAGCCCGATGGCTCGGTGTGCCAGCAGAAGAGCTTCGTCGGCGAGGGTGTGAAGCTGGACTGCGCCGGCGGCTTCGGCGCGGTGATGATGGTCACCGCCAGCTTCGGCATGGCGGCGGCTGCCAGAACCGTGGACAAGCTGGTGGCCGGTGCGCGGCGGCCGTCGGAACGGGCTGCGGGCTAGCACAGTTGCACCGGGGCTTTTTTCGCGGATGAACTCGCTCCCACGCGGAGGGCCGTCGCTGCGTAGGGTGGATGGCGCTCTTCCATCCACCAACGGGGTTGCCGGTGGCTTCGATGGTGGGGTGAGCCCGGGCAACCGGGCCAAAGGCTTCGCGCAGAGCTCGTTCCTACAGGCGCGAAACCCGTAGCAAGGAATTCAAGCTCCGGCCTTCACGGTGCGGCCTTGCGCATCCTGTCGAGCACGGCGTTGAGGCCGTTGCTGCGGGAGGGGGAGAGCTGCCGGGCGAGGCCGAGCTGGGTGAACCAGTCGGCAAGGTCGAGGGTAGCCAGCTCTTCCGCCGGCAGGCCCTGGACGCGCACCAGCAGCACGGCGAGCAGGCCGCGGATCAGCCGCGCATCGCTGGCGGCGCGGAAGTGGCGCTGGCCATCCTTCATTTCATCCACCAGCCAGACCTGGCTCTCGCAGCCGTGCACGCGGTTGGCTTCGCTGCGCTCTGCGTCCGCCAGCGGCTCCAGGCGTTCGCCCCATTGCATCAGCAGGCGGGCGCGCTGTTCCCAGCTGCCTGCGCCGGCGAAGGCGGCAAGGGCATCGGCGGCGGTGGGTGGCAGGCTCATCGCAGCAGCTCCAGGGCCTTGTCGAGGGCAACGAAGAGGCGCTCCAGGTCGGCGCTGTCGTTGTAGAGGCCGAGCGAGACGCGGATCGCGCCGCCGAGGCCGAGTCCCTGGTACAGCGGCATGGCGCAGTGATGCCCGGCGCGCACGGCGATGCCCTGTTCGGTGAGCAGGTGGGCGAGGTCGGCATTGTGCACGCCCTCGACGCCGAAGCAGGCGAGCGCCACCTGGGGATCGCCCACCAGGCGTACGCCGTCGCGGGCGGCGAGGCCGGCCATGAGTTTGGCGTGGAGCACGGTCTCGTGGGCGGTGACGGCGGCGGCGTCGAGGCTGCCGAGGTAGTCGAGCGCGGCGCCGAGCCCGATCACCGGGGCGATGGCCGGGGTGCCGGCCTCGAAGCCGAGCGGGGCGCCATGGAAGTCGGCGTCGTGGTAATCGGCGCGATGGACCATCTCGCCGCCGAACTGCCAGTGATCGAGGCGGGCGAGGGCGTCCGCCTTGCCGTAGAGCACGCCGACGCCTTCCGGCCCGTAGAGCTTGTGACCGGAGAACACGTAGAAGTCGCAGCCCAGGGCCTGCACGTCATGGCGGCCATGGACCACGCCCTGCGCGCCATCCACCACGGTCAGCGCGCCTTGCTGGCGGGCCATGGCCAGCAGTTCGCCGAGGGGTTGCCAGCGACCGAGCACGTTGGACAGCTGGCTGACGGCCAGCAGGCGGGTGCGCGAGTCGATCAACTGGCGTGCCTGGTCGAGGTCGATGTCACCGCGTGCATCCAGGGGCAGCACCACCAGCTCGAGCTGGCTGCGGCGCGCCAGTTGCTGCCAGGGCAGCAGGTTGGCGTGGTGTTCCAGGGCGCTGATGACGAGGCGCTCGCCAGGTGCGAACTGCCGCTCCAGCCCATAGGCCAGCAGGTTGAACGCCTCGGTGGCGCCCCGGGTGAAGACGATCTGCGCCGGATGGGCGGCGTTCAGCCAGTGGGCGACGCGCGTACGGCTGCCTTCGAAGGCCCTCGTCGCCCGCTCTCCCGGCAGGTGCTGGGCGCGGTGGACGTTGGCCGCTCCGCTGGCGTAGTAGCCGAGCAGGGCGTCGAGCACCACCTGGGGCTTCTGCGAGGTGGCGGCGCTGTCGAGGTAGGTCTGCCCCTCGGCATCGAGGGCCGAGAGGGCGGGGAAGTCGGAGCGCCAAGGGGACGGAAGCATAGCGATGAGCCTGGGACCGGCAGGTGCTGGAAGCCAGAAGCTGGAAGCCGGAAGTTCTCGAGGTCACTTCCGGCTTCAGGCTTTCAGCCTCAAGCTGCCTTTAGTTATGCGCGTGCAGCGCTTCGTTCAGCTCGATGGCGGTCTTGTTGGTCTTGCACTCGACGGCACCGTTCTGCGAGTTGCGGCGGAACAGCAGGTCGGGCTGGCCGGCCAGGTCGCGGGCCTTGACCACTTTCACCAGGGCGTTCTGGTCGTCCAGCAGGGCGACCTTGGTGCCGGCGGTGATGTACAGGCCGGCTTCGACGATGTTGCGGTCGCCCAGCGGGATGCCGATGCCGGCGTTGGCGCCGATCAGGCAGCCTTCGCCGACGGCGATGACGATGTTGCCGCCACCGGAGAGGGTACCCATGGTGGAGCAGCCGCCGCCCAGGTCCGAACCCTTGCCGACGAAGACGCCTGCGGAGACGCGGCCTTCGATCATGCCCGGACCTTCGGTGCCGGCGTTGAAATTGATGAAGCCCTCGTGCATCACGGTGGTGCCTTCACCCACATAGGCGCCCAGGCGCACGCGGGCGCTGTCGGCGATGCGCACGCCGGCGGGGACCACGTAGTCGGTCATCTTCGGGAACTTGTCCACGGAGAAGACTTCCAGCAGCTCGCCCTTCAGGCGCGCTTCCAGCTGGCGCTCGGCCAGCTCGGCGAGGTCGACGGCGCCGTGGCTGGTCCAGGCGACGTTGGGCAGCAGCGGGAAGATGCCGGTCAGGTTCAGGCCGTGGGGCCTGGCCAGGCGGTGGGACAGCAGGTGCAGCTTGAGGTAGGCCTCGGGGGTGGAGGTCAGGGCGGCGTCTTCGGCCAGCAGGGTGGCGACCAGCGGCTTCTGGCTCTCGGCCAGGCGGGTCAGCAGGGCGGATTGGGCCGGGTCGATTTCCTTCAGGGCGGTGGCCAGGTCGGCGGCCTGGGCGTTGGTGAAGGCGATGGCCTGGTTGCCGGCGCTGTAGCCGAGGATCGGGGTGATGGCCTCGACCAGTTGCGCGGCGGGCTTGAGCAGGGGCTGGGCGTAGAAGACTTCCAGCCAGTTGCCCTGGCGGTTCTGGGTGCCGACGCCGAAAGCGACGCTGAAGAGTTGGGTGGACATGGGAATTCCTCTTGCTGAATAGGGTGGATCAGGCGGTCCGGTCGATGGCTTGCCGGGCTGTGCCGCGTCCGGGGTCGCTCAATTGAACGCGGCGGCGTAGAGATCGGGCTTGAAGCCGACCAGGGTGCGGTTGCCCAGGTCGAGCACCGGGCGCTTGATCATCGACGGCTGGGCGAGCATCAGTTCGATGGCCTTGGCCTGGTCGAGATCGGCCTTCTGCGCGTCATCGAGCTTGCGGAAGGTGGTGCCGGCACGGTTGAGGACGGTTTCCCAACCGTGTTCGGCACACCATTTCTGCAGATTGGCGCGGTCGATGGCGGCGGTCTTGTAGTCGTGGAAGGCATAGCTCACGCCCTGCTCGTCGAGCCAGGTACGGGCTTTCTTCATGGTGTCGCAGGCCTTGATGCCGTAGAGGGTGATGGTCATGGGGCAGCTCGGATTCACGTGAGGCAAGGGCCGCGCAGCCAGGGGCCACGCGACGTCGGTCAGCGATTATGCCACGCGGGATTGCCCGGTGGGGCGCCGTTGCGGCGCCCCGTCTCGTTACGGCGGGAAGGCCCGCTGGGCGGGGCTCAGAGGCCGCGGACGAAGTCGCGGATGCGCTCGGCGGCTTCGATGCACTCGGCGAGCGGTGCGACGAGGGCCATGCGCACGCGGCCGGCACCGGGGTTGAAGCCGTTCACTTCGCGGGAGAGGTAGGAGCCGGGTACCACGGTGACGTGCTCGCGGGCGAACAGGTCGCGGGTGAAGGTCGTATCGTCCACCGGGGTCTTGGCCCACAGGTAGAAGCCGCCGTCCGGGCGTTGCACGTCGAGCACGCCGCCGAGGATGTCGAGCACGGCGTCGTATTTCTCGCGGTACAGGTCGCGGTTGGCGCGCACGTGGGCTTCGTCGTTCCAGGCGGCGATGCTGGCCAGCTGGGTCTGCACGGGCATGGCGCAGCCGTGGTAGGTGCGGTACAGCAGGAAGGCCTTGAGGATGGCGGCGTCACCGGCGACGAAGCCGGAGCGCAGGCCCGGCAGGTTGGAGCGCTTGGACAGGCTGTGGAAGACCACGCAGCGGGCGAAGTCGCTGCGGCCCAGTTCGGCGCAGGCGGTGAGCAGCCCGGCCGGCGGGTTGGCTTCGTCGAAGTACAGCTCGCTGTAGCACTCGTCGGCGGCGATGACGAAGTCGTGTTCGTCGGCCAGGGCGATCAGTTTCTTCAGTTGTTCCACCGGGACCAGGGCACCGGTGGGGTTGCCCGGGGAGCAGAGGAAGAGGATCTGGCAGCGCTGCCAGACCTCGACCGGCACGGCGTCGAAGTCGGGATTGAAGCCGTTCTCCGCCAGGCACGGCAGGTAGTGGGGCTCGGCGCCGGCCAGCAGGGCCGCACCTTCGTAGATCTGATAGAAGGGGTTCGGGCTGACGACCAGGCCCTGGTCGGCGCGGTTGACCACGGTCTGGGTGAAGGCGAACAGCGCCTCGCGGGTGCCGTTCACCGGCAGCACGTGGCGGGCGGCGTCGAGCCAGCCGGCCGGCACCTTGAAGCGGCGCTCGCACCAGGCGGCGATGGCTTCGCGCAGGGCGGGGATGCCCAGGGTGGTGGGGTACACGGCCATCTGGTCGAGGCTGTCGGCCAGGGCCTTGGCGACGAAGTTCGGCGAGCGGTGCTTGGGTTCGCCGATGGACAGGGCTATGGCCTTCTTGTCGGCCGGTTGCACGCCGCCGAGCAGGGCGCGGAGCTTTTCGAAGGGGTAGGGCTGCAGGTGGTTCAGAGCGTCGTTCATGCGTCGTTCCTGGCTACTGCGAGCGGCTGCACGGGCGCGCTCAGATACTGATTCGGGTGGGGTCAACGCCCTGGGCGTTGGCTTCGGACAGCTGCGAGACGATGGCCGCCTGCAGGCGCTGGCAGAGTTCGGGGTCGGCCAGTGGCTGGTTGTCGGCGTCGGTGACGAAGAACACGTCTTCCACCCGCTCGCCGAGGGTGGCGATCTTGGCGTTCTGCAGCGACAGGTCGAAGTCGAGGAAGATGCGCCCGATGCGCGCCAGCAGGCCGGGGCGGTCGGGTGCGATCACTTCCAGCACGGTGACCGGGCGCTGGGCATCGTTGGAGATGGTCACCTGGGGCGCGAAGGCGAAGTGCTTGAGCTGGCGCGGTACGCGGCGCTGGATGATGGCCGGGTACTCGTCGGGGTTCTTCAGCGCTTCGATCAGGCCCTCGCGGATTTCCTTGACCCGGGTCGGGTTGTCGCCGATGGAGCCGCCGGCGGTGTCGAGCACGATGTAGGTGTCGAGGGTGAACTGGCTGGTGGAGGTGATGATCCGCGCGTCGTGGATGTTGAGGTTGAGCTGGCTCATCGCGGCCACGGTCACGGCGAAGAAGTCGTGCTGGTCGGGGGCGTAGATGAAGATCTGGGTGGCACCCTCGAACTCGCGCTGGGCGGTTTCCTTGATCAGCACCAGTGGGTCGTTGCCGGCCGGGTGCTGGAGGATGGCCTCGGTGTGCCAGGCGACGTCGTTGGCGGTATGGCGCAGGAAGTAGTCGTCGCCGAGCTGGGACCAGAGCTGCTCGGCGTCGTCCTGGTCGATGCCGTTGCGCACGAGGATGTCGATGGCGGCGGTCTGGGTCTGGCGGATCTGCTCTTCGCGGTCCAGCGGGTTCTCCAGGCCGCGGCGCAGGGCGCGCTTGGTCTCGGTGTAGAGCTGGCGCAGCAGGCTGGCGCGCCAGGAGTTCCACAGGCTCGGGTTGGTGGCGTTGATGTCGGCCACGGTGAGCACGTAGAGGTAGTCGAGGTGGGTCTGGTCGCCGACCAGTTGGGCGAAATCGAAGATCACCTGCGGGTCGGAGAGGTCCTTGCGCTGGGCGGTGGTGGACATCACCAGGTGGTTCTGCACCAGCCAGGTGACCAGGCGCGAATCCCAGGCCGGCAACTGGTGGCGGGCGCAGAAGGCTTCGGCGTCGACGGCGCCGAGCTCGGAATGGTCGCCGCCGCGGCCCTTGCCGATGTCGTGGTAGAGGCCGGCGATGTAGATCAGCTCGGGCTTGGGCAGCTTGTCGATGACCTTGCTGGCGAGCGGGAACTTCTCCGCCAGCTCCGGCCACTTCAGCTTGCGCAGGTGCTTGATCAGGTTGAGCGTGTGGGCGTCGACCGTATAGATGTGGAACAGGTCGTGCTGCATCTGCCCGATGATGTGGCCGAACTCCGGCAGGTAGCGACCGAGGATGCCGTAGCGGTTCATGCGACGCAGGTTGCGGTGGATGCCCTGGGACGACTTGAACAGCTCGATGAACAGGCTGGTGTTGCGGATGTCGCTGCGGAAGTCGTCGTCGATGAGGTGGCGGCTGTCGCGCAGCAGGCGGATGGTGTCGGCGCGCACGCCCTTGATCTCCGGGTGCTGGGCCATCAGCACGAAGATCTCCAGCAAGGCGAAGGGGGTGCGCTTGAAGACGTTGGGATGGGTGACTTCGATGTAGCCGTCGCGCAGCTGGAAGCGGCTGTTCAGCGGTTGCGCGGGCGAGGAGCCGGCGCTGCGCAGGATGACTTCCTCGAAGTGCTGGTTGATCAGGTCGCTGAGCTCGGCGACGCCCATCACCACGCGGTAGTACTTCTGCATGAAGTGCTCGATGGCCTGCTTGGCGTCGTCGCCCTGGAAGCCCAGCAGGCCGGCCAGCTTGCGCTGGTGGTCGAACAGCAGGCGGTCCTCGGCGCGACCGGCGAGCATGTGCAGGGCGTAACGCACCTTCCAGAGGAACTCCTGGCTGGAGGCGAGCACGCTGCATTCGCTCTCCACGAGGAAGCCTTCCTTGACCAGGGCGTGCAGGTTGAGGCTGCCGAACTGGCGGCGGGCGACCCAGAGGATGGTCTGGATGTCGCGCAGGCCGCCGGGGGATCCCTTCACGTTGGGTTCCAGGTTGTATTCGGTGTCGTTGTACTTGGCGTGGCGGGCCTTCTGCTCCTGGCGCTTGGCGAGGAAGAATTCCTTGCTCGGCCACATGCGTTCGGGGCTGGTGACGTCCTGCATGCGCCTGCGCAGGCTTTCCGGGCCGGCGATGGTGCGGCTTTCCATCAGATTGGTGACCACCGTCAGGTCGGCGCGGGCCTCCTCGGCGCACTCGTCCACCGAGCGCACGCTCTGCCCGACTTCCAGGCCGATGTCCCAGAGCAGGGTGAGGAAGCCTTCGATGGATTCGCGGAAGGTCTCGTGGTCGGCGCTGTCCAGCAGGATCAGCAGGTCGATGTCCGAGTAGGGGTGCAACTCGCCGCGGCCGTAGCCGCCGACCGCCAGCAGGGCGATGTCGGCGTCCTCGCTCCAGTCGAAGCGCTCCCAGGCGGCGCGCAGGATCTGGTCGACGAACCAGGCGCGGTCCTCGACCAGGCGGCGGATGTCGCGGCCATTGGCGAAGCGGGTGTCGAGGACATCCTTGGCCTGGCGGATGGCTTTCTTGAAGGCGGCGATGGGGCTGGATTTCAGCGCCAGTTCGGCCTGGAACTGGCCGCGGTCGAACAGTTCGGGATCCACCTGCGGCATCGGTCGCCTTCCTTATAGCTGTGGGGCGTTGTCGGGACTCAGGCGGAAACCCGGGGAATGGTGTCGTCGCTGCGCAGGGTGAAGATCTCGTAGCCGGTCTCGGTCACCATCAGCGTGTGTTCCCACTGCGCGGAGAGCTTGCGGTCCTTGGTGATGGCGGTCCAGCCGTCCCCCAGCACCTTGGTCTCGGCACGGCCCTGGTTGATCATCGGCTCGATGGTGAAGGTCATCCCGGCCTTGAGTTCCATCCCGGTGCCGGCGCGACCGTAGTGGAGGATCTGCGGCTCTTCATGGAACACCGCGCCGATGCCGTGGCCGCAGAATTCGCGGACCACCGAGAAGCCGTTCTTCTCGGCATGCTTCTGGATCACTTCGCCGATATCGCCCAGGCGGCAGCCCGGCCTGACCAGCTGGATGGCCTTGTACATGCACTCCTGGGTCACCTGGGACAAGCGCTCGGCCCAGACCGGCACCTTGCCGACATGGAACATGCGGCTGGTGTCGCCGTGGTAGCCGTCCTTGATGACGGTCACGTCGATGTTCAGGGTGTCGCCATCCTTCAGCGGCTTCTCGTTGGGGATGCCGTGGCAGACCACGTGGTTGATCGAGGTGCAGATGGACTTGGGGAAGCCCTTGTAGTTGAGCGGGGCGGGAATCGCCTTCTGCACGTTGACGATGTAGTCGTGGCAGATGCGGTCGAGCTCTTCGGTGGTGACACCGGGTTTGACGTGCTCGCCGATCATCTCCAGGACTTCGGCGGCCAGGCGGCCTGCCACGCGCATCTTTTCGATTTCTGCGGGCGTCTTGATGGTCACGGTCATGGCGGTTCTCGAGCGTTTCTATATAAAGAGCGCAATCTTAACAGCTGGAAGCCCGAAGCTTGAAGCTGGAAGAGCGCTCGGCGGGTCTCGCTTCGGGTTTTGAGCTTATAGCTTCGAATAGTTTTTTGTGCTATAAAACGCGCCGCTTTACGGGCACTCTGCCCGCAAGGCTCAAACCCACACACGTATCGACACGATTTCCTGGGTGCCCGCAAGGGTTGGAGATTGGGATACGTGGAGGCCTAACCCGACTTATCAAGGAACTATCATGTCCCAAGTCAACATGCGCGATATGCTGAAGGCCGGTGTGCACTTCGGCCACCAGACCCGTTACTGGAACCCGAAAATGGGCAAGTTCATTTTCGGCGCGCGTAACAAGATCCACATCATCAACCTGGAAAAAACCCTGCCGATGTTCAACGAGGCCCTGTCCTTCGTTGAGAAACTGGCTGCAGGCAAGAACAAGGTTCTGTTCGTCGGCACCAAGCGTTCCGCTGGCAAGATCGTCCGCGAAGAAGCAGCTCGTTGCGGCTCCCCGTACGTCGATCACCGCTGGCTCGGCGGCATGCTGACCAACTACAAGACCATCCGTCAGTCGATCAAGCGCCTGCGCGACCTGGAAACCCAGGCTCAGGACGGCACTTTCACCAAGCTGACCAAGAAAGAAGCGCTGATGCGCACCCGCGATCTGGAAAAACTGGAACGCAGCCTGGGTGGCATCAAGGACATGGGCGGCCTGCCGGACGCTCTGTTCGTGATCGACGTCGACCACGAGCGCATCGCTATCACCGAAGCCAACAAGCTGGGCATCCCGGTCATCGGCGTTGTCGATACCAACAGCAGCCCGGAAGGCGTTGACTACATCATCCCGGGTAACGACGACGCCATCCGCGCCGTTCAGCTGTACCTGGGTGCCATGGCCGACGCCGTGCTGCGTGGCCGTCAGAACGCCAACGGCGGTGCTGACGAGTTCGTCGAAGAAGCTGCCGCTTCCGAGGCTGCCGAAGGCTGAGGCCAGCGCGCTTAGCGTTACCCGGTGCGCAAGAAGGGGGCTAGGCCCCCTTTTTGCCACCTCCGATATTGTCTGCCCGGAATGCCGGGCTGAATGGTTGAAAACCTATTCAAGAGGATTGCGAACATGGCAGAGATTACTGCAGCCCTGGTTAAAGAACTGCGCGAGCGTACCGGCCTGGGCATGATGGATTGCAAGAAGGCCCTGACCGCCGCCGATGGCGACATCGAGAAGGCCATCGACGACATGCGCGCCGCTGGTGCCATCAAGGCCGCCAAGAAGTCCGGCAACATCGCCGCCGAAGGCGCGATCGCCGTCAAGGTCGCTGCCGACAACAAGGCCGCCGTGATCATCGAAGTCAACTCCCAGACCGACTTCCTGGCTCTGCAGGACGACTTCAAGAGCTTCGTCGCCGCCACCATCGAGCAGGCTTTCGAAGAGAAGCTGACCGACGCCGCGCCGCTGGTTGCCTCCCGCGAAGAAGCTCGCCTGGCCCTGGTTTCCAAGACCGGCGAAAACGTCAACATCCGTCGCCTGACCCGCGTCGAGGGTGATGTCGTGGGTGCCTACCTGCACGGCCACCGCATCGGCGTACTGGTCAGCCTGAAAGGCGGCAGCGTCGAACTGGCTCGCGACATCGCCATGCACGTGGCTGCCAGCAACCCGCAGTTCCTCAACGCTTCCCAGGTTTCCGAAGAAGCCGTTGCCAAGGAAAAGGAAATCTTCCTGGCCCTGAACGCCGACAAGATCGCCGGCAAGCCGGAGAACATCGTCGAGAACATGGTCAAGGGCCGTATCGCCAAGTTCCTCGCCGAAGCCAGCCTGGTCGAGCAGCCGTTCGTCAAGGATCCGGAAGTCAAGGTCGGTGACCTGGCCAAGAAAGCCGGTGCCGAGATCGTTTCCTTCGTTCGCTACGAAGTAGGCGAAGGCATCGAGAAGGTCGAAGTGGACTTCGCTGCCGAAGTTGCTGCACAAGTCGCTGCAACCAAGCAGTAAGACGGCCTAGGCTGTCGCCCCGCAAGAGGCTGCCCGCTAACGCGCGCGGCCTCTTCGTCAAACTGGGGAACCCTTTCGGGGCGGTTTCCGTGGCCATGTCCGCCAGGCGGGCACCAAGTGCCACGTGCGTAGTCGAAGCTACGCTCCAGGACAGCGGAGCCCCGTGCTCCATGAATTCAATGCGCCGCAGGAGAACTCGTAATGGCTCAGCAGGTGAGTGGTCGCCAACCTCGCTATAAACGCATTCTGCTCAAACTCAGCGGCGAAGCCCTGATGGGGTCCGAGGAGTTCGGGATCGACCCGAAGGTCCTGGATCGCATGGCTCTGGAAATCGGTCAGCTGGTCGGCATCGGCGTCCAGGTCGGCCTGGTCATCGGCGGCGGCAACCTGTTCCGTGGCGCGGCCCTCAGCGCGGCCGGCATGGATCGGGTCACCGGCGACCACATGGGGATGCTGGCCACCGTGATGAACGGCCTGGCCATGCGCGACGCCCTCGAGCGTTCCAACATCCCCGCGCTGGTGATGTCGGCCATTTCCATGGTCGGCGTGACCGATCACTACGACCGCCGCAAGGCCATGCGCCACCTCAAGAGCGGCGAAGTGGTGATCTTCTCCGCCGGTACCGGCAACCCGTTCTTCACCACCGACTCGGCCGCCTGCCTGCGTGCGATCGAGATCGATGCCGACGTGGTATTGAAAGCCACCAAGGTGGATGGCGTGTACACTGCCGACCCCTTCAAGGACCCGAACGCCGAGAAGTTCGAGCACCTCACCTATGACGAGGTGCTGGATCGCAAGCTGGGCGTGATGGACTTGACGGCGATTTGCCTGTGCCGTGACCAGAAGATGCCGCTGCGGGTCTTCAACATGAACAAACCCGGTGCCCTGCTGAACATCGTTGTGGGTGGCGCCGAAGGAACCCTGATCGAGGAGGGCGAACAATGATCAACGAGATCAAGAAGGACGCGCAGGAGCGCATGACCAAGACCCTGGAGTCCCTGGGCCATGCCTTCGCCAAGATCCGTACCGGGCGTGCGCATCCGAGCATCCTGGACAGCGTGATGGTGTCCTACTACGGCGTCGATACCCCGCTGCGCCAGGTGGCCAACGTGACTGCCGAGGATTCCCGCACCCTGGCCCTGACCGTGTTCGACAAGAGCATGATCCAGGCGGTCGAGAAGGCCATCATGACCTCCGACCTCGGCCTCAACCCGGCCACCGCCGGTACCACCATCCGCGTGCCGATGCCGGCCCTGACCGAGGAAACCCGCAAGGGCTACACCAAGCAGGCCCGCGCCGAAGCCGAGAACGCCCGTATCGCCGTGCGCAACATCCGCCGCGATGCCCTGGCGCAACTAAAGGACCTGGTGAAGGAAAAGGAAATCAGCGAAGACGACGAGCGTCGCGCTGCCGATGATGTGCAGAAGCTGACCGACAAGTTCGTCGCTGAGGTCGACAAGGGCCTGGAAGCCAAAGAAAACGACCTGATGGCTGTCTGACGGCACCCCATATGGACAAGAAAGGCGTTTCTCCAGCGATCCCGCGTCATGTGGCGATCATCATGGATGGCAACAATCGCTGGGCCAAGAAGCGCCTGCTGCCGGGCGTCGCCGGTCACAAGGCCGGCGTCGATGCCGTCCGTGCAGTGATCGAGGTGTGTGCCGAGGCAGGTGTCGAGGTGCTCACGCTCTTCGCTTTCTCCAGTGAGAACTGGCAGCGTCCGGCCGAGGAGGTCGGCGCGCTGATGGAGCTGTTCCTCTCGGCCCTGCGCCGGGAGGCGCGGCGCCTGAATGACAACCAGATTCGCCTGCGCATCATTGGCGACCGTTCGCGGTTCCATCCCGAGTTGCAGGCCGCCATGCGCGAAGCCGAGTTGCTGACCGCTGGCGAACACCGCTTCACCCTGCAGATCGCTGCCAACTACGGTGGCCAGTGGGACATCACCCAGGCTGCCCAGCGCCTGGCCCGTGAGGTCCAGGCCGGGCACCTGCAGGTGGACGAGATCACGCCCGGGCTGTTGCAGAACTGCCTGGCCACTGGCGACCTGCCGCTGCCCGATCTGTGCATCCGCACCGGGGGCGAGCATCGCATCAGCAACTTCCTGCTCTGGCAGCTGGCCTACGCCGAGCTGTATTTCTCCGATCTGTTCTGGCCCGACTTCAAGCACGAAGCCATGCGCAAGGCCCTGGGTGACTACGCCACGCGCCAACGCCGCTTCGGCAAGACCAGCGAACAGATAGAAGCCGAGGCCCGTTAACGATGCTCAAACAACGAATCATCACCGCGCTGGTGCTCCTGCCCATCGCGCTGGGAGGCTTCTTCCTGCTCGATGGTGGCGTTTTCGCGCTGTTCATCGGCCTGGTGGTCAGCCTTGGGGGCTGGGAATGGGCGCGCCTCGCCGGCTTCGACGCCCAGCCCGCCCGTATCGGCTACGCCGCGCTGGTCGCGGCCCTGCTGTTCGTTCTCTACCAGGCCCCGGTCCTGGCGCCCTGGGTCCTGGCTGTCGGCATCCTCTGGTGGGTGGCCGCGACCTTGCTGGTGCTCGGCTATCCAGGCTCCAGCCGCTACTGGGGTGGTCCCGCCGGCAAGCTGGTGATCGGCCTGCTGATCCTCCTGCCGGCCTGGCAGGGTCTGGTGCTGTTCAAGCAGTGGCCGCTGGCCAACTGGCTGATCCTCGCCGTGATGGTGCTGGTCTGGGCCGCTGACATCGGTGCCTATTTTTCCGGCAAGGCCTTCGGCAAGCGCAAGCTGGCCCCTGCGGTCAGTCCCGGCAAGAGCTGGGAAGGCCTGGTCGGCGGCCTGTGCACCAGCCTGCTGATCACCCTGGGCGTGGGCATCTACCGCGGCTGGGACGGTGGCGCGCTGCTCGCCGGCCTGCTCGGCGCCGCGCTGGTGGTGCTGATCTCGGTGGTGGGTGATCTCACCGAAAGCATGTTCAAGCGCCAGTCCGGCATCAAGGACAGCAGCAACCTGCTGCCCGGCCATGGTGGCGTGCTGGACCGTATCGACAGCCTCACCGCCGCCATCCCGATGTTCGCCGCGCTGCTGTGGGTCGCCGGCTGGGGCAGTCTGTGAGCCGTCCGCAACGCATCACCGTGCTGGGGGCCACCGGTTCCATCGGTCTCAGCACCCTGGATGTCATCGCGCGCCATCCTCTGCGCTATGAAGCTTTCGCCCTGAGCGGTTTCTCCCGCCTGTCCGAGTTGCAAGCCCTGTGCCTGCGGCACCGTCCGCGTTATGCCGTGGTGCCTGACCAGGAGTCCGCTCGCCGCCTGCAGGCCGGGCTCCAGGGCGCCGGCCTGACCACGGAGGTTTTGGTGGGGGAGGCCGGGCTCTGCGAGGTCGCGTCCCATCCCGAGGTCGATGCGGTCATGGCCGCCATCGTCGGCGCGGCCGGCCTCAAGCCGACCCTGGCGGCCGTCGAGGCGGGAAAGCGCGTGCTGCTGGCCAACAAGGAAGCCCTGGTGATGTCCGGGGCCCTGTTCATCCAGGCGGTGCGCCACAGTGGTGCCGTATTGCTGCCCATCGACAGCGAGCACAACGCGATCTTCCAGTGCCTGCCGGGGGACTATTCTCGTGGCCTTGCGCAGGTCGGCGTGCGGCGCATCCTCCTCACGGCATCCGGCGGTCCGTTCCGCGAAACATCGCTGGATGTGCTGCATGAGGTGAGCCCCGAACAGGCCTGTGCCCATCCCAACTGGTCCATGGGGCGGAAGATCTCCGTGGATTCGGCGAGCATGATGAACAAGGGGCTCGAGCTGATCGAAGCCTGCTGGCTGTTCGATGCGAGCCCGTGCCAGGTCGAGGTGGTGATCCACCCCCAGAGCGTCATTCATTCCCTGGTCGATTACGTCGATGGCTCGGTGCTCGCCCAGCTGGGCAACCCCGACATGCGTACGCCGATCGCCCATGCCCTGGCCTGGCCGGAGCGCATCGATTCGGGTGTCTCTGCGCTGGACCTTTTCCGTATCGGTCGGCTGGATTTCCAGAAGCCCGACGAGACGCGGTTCCCCTGTCTGCGCCTGGCGCGACAGGCGGCGGAGGCGGGGGGCAGTGCCCCGGCGATGCTCAACGCCGCCAACGAGGTGGCTGTCGCGGCCTTCCTCGAGCGGCGCATTCGCTTCACGGAGATCGCGAGTATCATCGACGAGGTGCTGAACCGCGAATCGGTGCTGGCGGTCGAAACGCTGGACGCCGTGCTGCTCGCGGACGCCCGAGCACGCGCTGCGGCGCAGGATTGGTTGGCCCGTCACGGGCGTTGAGCCCGGAGGTTCTCGATGAGCGCGCTATACATGGTCTTGGGCACCCTGGTGGCACTGGGAGTGCTGGTCACCTTCCACGAGTTCGGCCACTTCTGGGTCGCTCGTCGCTGCGGTGTCAAGGTGCTGCGGTTCTCCGTCGGCTTCGGTACCCCGCTGGTCCGCTGGCATGACCGCCATGGCACCGAGTTCGTGATCGCCGCCATTCCCCTGGGCGGCTACGTGAAGATGCTCGACGAGCGCGAGGCCGAAGTGCCCGCTGCGGAGCTCGACCGTTCGTTCAATCGCAAGCCCGTGGGGCAGCGCATCGCAATCGTCGCCGCCGGGCCCATTGCCAACTTCCTTCTTGCGCTGCTGTTCTTCTGGGTCCTGGCCATGCTGGGCGCCCAGCAGGTGCGCCCGGTGGTGGGCTCCGTCGCCGTCGACAGCATCGCCGCGCAGGCCGGCCTGCAGGTCGGGCAGGAAATCCTTTCCGTCGATGGCAAGGCCGTCACCGGCTGGGGCGGCGTCAACCTGCAGCTGGTGCGTCGTCTCGGCGAGAGCGGCGACCTGAACCTGGTGGTGCGCAGCCAGGGCTCGACTGCCGAGACCCCGCTGCGCCTGCAGCTGAACGACTGGCTGAAAGGGGCTGACGAGCCTGACCCCATCGGTTCGCTGGGCATCCGGCCGTGGCGTCCGGCCATGCCGCCGGTGCTGGACGAAGTGCCGGAAGGCCCGGCCCAGGCTGCCGGGCTGCGCCCGGGTGATCGCATCCGCGCCCTCGACGGGCAAGCGATGGATGACTGGCAGCAGCTGGTGGATTTCGTCCGCAGCCGCCCGGGCCAGCGCATCACGGTGAGCTACGAGCGTGACGGACAGGTCGCCGAAATGCCTGTCACTCTTGGTGCGCGTGGCGAGGGTGACGCCCGCAGCGGCTTCCTCGGCGCCGGCGTCAAGGCGGGTGAGTGGCCGGCGGAGATGCTGCGCGAGGTGAGCTTCGGCCCGCTCGATGCGGTCGGCGAGGCAGCGGCGCGGACCTGGTCCATGAGCCTGCTAACTCTGGATTCCCTAAAGAAAATGTTGCTCGGCGAGCTCTCGGTAAAAAACTTGAGCGGGCCGATAACCATTGCTAAAGTGGCGGGCGCTTCAGCCCAGTCCGGCGTGGGGGATTTCCTGAATTTCCTGGCCTACCTGAGCATAAGCCTGGGGGTTCTCAATCTGTTGCCAATTCCCGTCCTGGACGGGGGGCACCTGCTGTTCTACCTGATCGAATGGGCGCGTGGACGACCACTGTCAGAGCGGGTGCAAGCTTGGGGGGTACAGATCGGCATCAGTCTTGTCGTCGGGGTCATGCTATTGGCCTTGGTGAACGATCTGGGCCGTCTGTAACGCGTCGCTGAATTCCGGATCTGCCGCCCTTCGCGGCAGATTCCTTATTATCAGTTGGAATAAAAAAGGACTTCATGAAACGCCTGTTGCTAACTGCGGTGCTCGCCGCACTCATGATCGGCGAAGTTCACGCCGAGTCCTTCACCATCTCCGACATCCGCGTAAACGGCCTGCAGCGGGTATCCGCCGGCAGCGTGTTCGGTGCTCTGCCGCTCAACGTCGGCGATCAGGCGGATGACCGCCGCTTGGTTGAAGCCACTCGCGCCCTGTTCAAGACCGGTTTCTTCCAGGACATCCAGCTCGGCCGCGATGGTGGGGTCCTGGTGATCAGTGTGGTCGAGCGCCCGTCGATTTCCAGCATCGAGATCGAAGGCAACAAGGCCATCACCAGCGAAGACCTGCTCAAGGGCCTGAAGCAGTCCGGCCTCTCCGAAGGCGAGATCTTCCAGCGCGCGACCCTCGAAGGCGTGCGTAACGAGCTGCAGCGCCAGTACGTGGCTCAGGGCCGCTACTCCGCCGAGATCGAAGCCGAGGTGATCCCGCAGCCGCGCAACCGCGTCGCGCTGAAGATCAACATCAACGAAGGCACGGTCGCTGCCATCCAGCACATCAACGTGGTGGGCAACACCGTATTCCCCGATGAGGACCTGATCGGCCTCTTCGAGTTGAAGACCACCAACTGGCTGTCGTTCTTCAAGAACGACGACAAGTACGCCCGCGAGAAGCTTTCCGGTGACCTGGAGCGCCTGCGCTCCTACTACCTGGACCGCGGCTACATCAACATGGATATCTCTTCCACCCAGGTATCCATCACCCCGGACAAGAAGCACGTCTACGTCACCGTCAACGTCGACGAGGGCGAGAAGTACACCATCCGCGACGTGAAGCTCTCCGGCGACCTGAAGGTGCCGGAAGAAGAGGTCAAGTCGCTGCTGCTGGTGAAGGAAGGCCAGGTCTTCTCCCGCAAGATCATGACCACCACCTCCGAGCTGATCACCCGCCGCCTGGGTAACGAGGGCTACACCTTCGCCAACGTCAACGGCGTGCCACAGGCTCACGACGAGGATCACACCGTCTCCGTGACCTTCGCCGTCGATCCGGGCAAGCGTGCCTACGTCAACCGCATCAACTTCCGTGGCAACACCAAGTCCGAGGACGAAGTGCTGCGCCGCGAGATGCGCCAGATGGAAGGTGGCTGGGCCTCGACCTACCTGATCGACCAGTCCAAGACCCGCCTGGAACGCCTGGGCTTCTTCAAGGAAGTCAACGTCGAGACCCCGCAGGTGCCGGGCACGGACGACCAGGTCGACGTCAACTACAGCGTCGAAGAGCAGCCTTCCGGCTCCATCACCGCCAGTGTCGGCTTCGCTCAGAGCGCGGGCCTGATCCTCGGTGGCTCGATCAGCCAGAACAACTTCCTCGGCACCGGTAACAAGGTCAGCATCGGCCTGACCCGTTCCGAGTACCAGACCCGCTACAACTTCGGCTTCGTCGATCCCTACTGGACCGTCGACGGCGTGAGCCTGGGCTACAACGCCTTCTACCGCACCACCGACTACGACGACCTCGATGTCGACGTATCCAGCTATTCGGTGGACAGCCTCGGTGGCGGCGTCAGCGTCGGCTATCCGATCAACGAGACCTCGCGCCTGACCTTCGGCCTGACCGTGCAGCAGGACGAGATCGGCACCGGCCGCTACACCGTCGACGAGATCTTCGACTTCATCCGCCAGGAAGGCGACAAGTACCTGAACTTCAAGGGCTCCATCGGCTGGTCCGAATCGACCCTGAACCGTGGCGTGCTGGCCAACCGTGGCCATTCCCAGAGCCTGGTGCTGGAAAGCACGCTGCCGGGCAGCGACCTGTCGTTCTTCAAGCTCGACTACCGTGCCCAGCTGTTCACCCCGCTGAGCCAGAGCACCGCGCTGCGCTGGCACACCGAGCTGGGCTACGGCGACAGCTACGGCTCCACCTCCGAGCTGCCGTTCTACGAGCACTACTTCGCCGGCGGCTTCAACTCGGTGCGTGGCTTCGAGGACAGCAGCCTCGGCCCGCGCAGTACCCCGAGTACCGGTCGCAACCCCGGCACCATCGCCGACCCGGACCAGGACCCGCTGCCCTTCGGCGGCAACGTTCTGGTGCAGGGCGGCGTGGAGCTGCTGTTCCCGCTGCCCTTCGTCAAGGACCAGCGCCAGCTGCGTACCGTGCTGTTCTGGGATGTGGGTAACGTGTTCGACACCAGTTGCTCGTCCACCGCGACCAACTGCAGCAGCATCAACGCAGGCGATCTCGCCAGCTCCGTGGGTGTGGGGCTGACCTGGATCACCGCGCTGGGGCCGTTGAGCTTCAGCCTGGGCATGCCGGTGAAGAAGCCGGACAATGCCGACACCCAGGTATTCCAGTTCTCCCTGGGCCAGACTTTCTAATTGCTGATCAAGAAGACAACAGTGTTTGTTGCAGGAGTGCATCGTGCGTAAGTTGACTCAAATCGTTCTGGTTGCCGCGGCCCTGATGGCCTCTCCGGCTTTTGCCGAGATGAAAGTTGCGGTACTGAACTATCAGATGGCGCTCCTTGAATCGGACTCGGCGAAGAAGTACGCCGTGGATGCCGAGAAGAAGTTCGGCCCCCAGCTGACCAAGCTGAAGACCCTGGAAAGCGATGCCAAGCGCATCCAGGATCGCCTGGTCAAGGAAGGCGAGAAGATGCAGCAGGCCGAGCGTGAACGCCTGGAGCTCGAGTTCAAGCAGAAAGCCCGTGACTTCCAGTTCCAGTCCAAGGAACTGAACGAAGCCAAGGCCGTTGCCGACCGTGAAATGCTCAAGCAACTGAAGCCGAAGCTGGACCAGGCCGTCGAAGAAGTCCTGAAGAAGGGCAGCTACGACCTGGTGCTGGAGCGCGGTGCGGTGATCGATGTCAAACCTCAGTACGACATCACTCGCCAGGTCATCGAGCGCATGAACCAACTGCGCTGATATGACCGTCGCGACCTTCACCCTCGGCCAGTTGGCCGAGCGTCTCGACGCCACCCTGCGTGGCGACGAGACCAGGGTTGTCTCCGGGTTGGCTACTCTGCAGGACGCTGGTCCCGACCAGTTGACCTTCCTGGCCAACCCGCAGTACCGCAAGTTCCTCGCCGATACCCGTGCCGCCGCCGTACTGCTGACTCCGGCCGATGCCGAAGGCTTCGCCGGTGACGCGCTGCTGGTGCCCAACCCCTACCTGGCCTATGCCCGGCTGTCCCACCTGTTCGATCCCAAGCCCGTCGCCGCACCTGGCATCCATCCGAGTGCAGTGGTCGCCCCCGATGCCAAGGTCGATCCGTCGGCAAGCATCGGGCCCGGCGTGGTGATCGAGTCCGGTGCGCAGATCGGCGCCGGTGTCACCATCGGCGCGTACAGCGTCGTGGGCGCACGCAGCGTGATAGGCGAGGCTGGCTGGCTGGCGCCGCGCGTGACGCTCTACCACGACGTGCGTATCGGCAAGCGCGTGGTCATCCAGTCGGGTGCCGTGATCGGGGGTGAGGGCTTTGGCTTCGCCAACGAGAAGGGGGTCTGGCAGAAGATCGCGCAGATCGGCGGCGTCACCCTGGGCGACGATGTCGAGGTCGGTGCCAACACCACCATCGACCGTGGCGCCCTGGCCGACACCCTGATCGGCAACGGCGTGAAGCTGGACAACCAGATCATGATCGCCCACAACGTCCAGGTCGGTGACAACACCGCCATGGCCGGCTGCGTGGGTATTTCCGGCAGTACCAAGATCGGCCGCAACTGCATGATTGCAGGCGGTGTCGGCATGGTCGGGCATATCGAGGTCTGCGATGGCGTGTTCGTCACCGGCATGACCATGGTGACCCGTTCCATTACCGAGCCTGGTGCCTATTCCTCCGGTACCGCCATGCAACCTGCGGCGGAATGGAAGAAGAGCGCAGCCAGGATTCGCCAGCTGGATGACATGGCGCGTCGTCTGCAGCAGCTGGAAAAGCGCCTGGCGTCAGTGACCCCGGGCGGGGATGCTTCATCTGATGCGTGACCTGCGCAGCGCCGCGCATCCCCAATCCCCTTTTAAGGCTCCAGGAAAATGATGGACATCAACGAGATTCGCGAATACCTGCCGCACCGCTACCCTTTCCTTCTTGTGGATCGGGTCGTGGATCTGGATATCGAGGGCAAGCGCATTCGCGCCTACAAGAATGTCAGCATCAACGAGCCATTCTTCAACGGCCACTTCCCCGAGCACCCGATCATGCCGGGTGTGCTGATCATCGAGGCGATGGCCCAGGCCGCCGGCATCCTCGGCTTCAAGATGCTCGACGTGAAGCCTGCCGACGGCACCCTGTACTACTTCGTCGGCTCGGACAAGCTGCGCTTCCGCCAGCCTGTGCTGCCGGGCGACCAGTTGATCCTCGAAGCCAGCTTCCGCAGCGTAAAGCGCAGCATCTGGAAGTTCGAGTGCCAGGCCAGCGTCGATGGCAAGGAAGTCTGCTCGGCTGAAATCATCTGTGCGGAACGCAAATTATGAGTTTGATCGACCCTCGCGCCATCATCGATCCGTCAGCCCGGCTGGCGGATGACGTCCAGGTCGGCCCCTGGTCGATCATCGGACCCGATGTGGAAATCGGCGAGGGTAGCGTGGTCGGCCCCCATGTGGTCATCAAGGGCCCCACGCGCATCGGCAGGCACAACCGCATCTACCAGTTCTCCTCGGTAGGTGAGGACACGCCTGACCTGAAGTACAAGGGTGAGCCCACCCGCCTGGTCATCGGTGACCACAATGTGATCCGCGAAGGTGTGACCATCCACCGCGGCACCGTCCAGGACCGCTCCGAGACCACCATCGGCGACCACAACCTGCTCATGGCCTACGTGCATATCGGTCATGACAGCGTCATCGCCAACCACTGCATTCTGGTCAACAACACGGCGCTGGCGGGCCATGTACACGTGGACGACTGGGCGATCCTCTCCGGCTTCACCCTGGTGCACCAGTTCTGCCGCATCGGCGCCCACAGCTTCTCCGGCATGGGTACCGCCATCGGCAAGGACGTACCTGCCTACGTGACCGTCTTCGGCAACCCGGCCGAGGCGCGCAGCATGAACTTCGAAGGCATGCGCCGCCGTGGTTTTTCCGCCGAGGCGATCCAGGCCCTGCGTCGGGCCTACAAGGTCGTCTACCGCCAGGGCCTGACCGTCGAGCAGGCACTTGCCGAACTCGCCGAGTCTTCCGCGCAATTCCCCGAGGTCGCGGTGTTCCGCGACTCGATCCAGTCCTCGACCCGCGGCATCACTCGCTGATCTCATGACCCGTCCATTGCGCATCGCGCTGGTCGCCGGCGAGGCGTCCGGCGACATCCTCGGCTCCGGCCTCATGCAAGCCCTCAAGGCCCGTCATCCCGATGCCGAGTTCATCGGTGTGGGTGGCCCGCTGATGGAAGCGGAGGGCCTGGCTTCCTATTTCCCCATGGAGCGTCTTGCGGTGATGGGGCTGGTCGAAGTGCTCGGCCGCCTGCCCGAACTGCTGAGTCGCCGCAAGCGCCTGATCGCCACCCTGATCGACGCCCGCCCGGACGTCTTCATCGGCATCGACGCCCCGGATTTCAACCTGGGCGTCGAACTCAAGCTGCGCCGCGCCGGTATCCGCACCGTGCATTACGTCAGCCCCTCCGTCTGGGCCTGGCGGCAGAAGCGCGTGCTGAAGATCCGCGAAGGCTGCGACCTGATGCTCACCCTGTTCCCCTTCGAGGCGCAGTTCTATGAGGCCCACCAGGTGCCGGTGCGCTTCGTCGGTCATCCGCTGGCGGACACCATTCCGCTGGAAGCCGACCGCGCGGCGGCTCGCACCGCCATCGGGGTGCCGGAAGGTGCCGCGCTGGTGGCGCTGATGCCCGGCAGCCGTGGTGGCGAGGTCGGTCGTCTCGGCAGCCTGTTCCTCGACGCCGCCGAGCGCATGCGCTCGATGCGTCCGGGCCTGCATTTCGTGCTGCCCTGTGCCAGCCCCGCGCGGCGCCAGCAACTGGAGCAGATGCTCGCCGGCCGCGACCTGCCGCTGACCCTGCTGGACGGCCGCTCGCACCAGGCCCTGGCGGCCTGCGACGCGGTGTTGATCGCCTCGGGCACGGCGACCCTGGAAGCGCTGCTGTACAAGCGCCCCATGGTGGTGGCCTACAAGGTCGCACCCATGACGTATCGGATTCTCAAGCGCCTGGTGAAGAGCCCCTACGTGTCCTTGCCCAACCTGCTGGCCCAGCGCCTGCTGGTGCCCGAGCTGCTGCAGGACGCCGCGACGCCCGAGGCGCTGGCCCAGACCCTGGTGCCGCTGCTCGACGGCGGGGACGTGCAGACCGAGGGCTTCGATCGCATCCACCGTACCTTGCGTCTCGATGCTTCCAAGGAAGCCGCGGGCGCGGTGCTCGACCTGATAGGGACTCGCTGATGCAGCTCGGACTGGATTTCACCCTGGTGGAGGAGCTAGTGGCCGGCGTCGACGAAGTCGGTCGCGGCCCGCTCTGTGGTCCGGTGGTCACCGCCGCGGTGATCCTCGATCCGGCCCGCCCCATCCTCGGTCTCAACGATTCCAAGAAGCTCAGCGAAGCGCGCCGCGAGGCGCTGTTCGACGAGATCCGCGAGAAGGCCCTCGCCTGGTGCATCGCCCGTGCCGAGGTGGAGGAGATCGACCGCCTCAACATTCTCCATGCCACCATGCTGGCCATGCAGCGCGCGGTGGAAGGCCTCAGTGTCACCCCGAAGCTGGCGCTGATCGACGGCAACCGCTGCCCGAAACTGGCGGTGCCCAGCGCGCCGGTGATCCAGGGTGACGCCAAGGTGCCGGCCATCGCCGCTGCGTCGATCCTGGCCAAGGTCAGCCGCGACCGCGAGATGCAGGCGCTCGACGCGCTCTACCCGGGCTACGGCATGGGCGGGCACAAGGGCTACCCGACGCCTGTGCACCTGGAAGCCTTGCGTCGCCTGGGCGCGACGCCCATCCACAGGCGCTCCTTCGCCCCTGTTCGGGCGGTGATCGAAGGCGTCGACTGATTCCTTCCGGCCCTCCCGGGCACCGTTTCATCGGCCTGCCGGCGTTCGTGCCGGCGACCGGCCGTTCCCGACTTGAAGCCAGCTGCCGCTTCCGCTGTACAATCCCGGCCTTGCCGTTTTTGCGTTTTCTATAGGACCGCCATGACTGTCGCCTTCGTCCATCTCCGTCTGCATTCCGAATATTCACTCGTCGACGGCCTGGTGCGGGTCAAGCCGCTGATCAAGGCCGTGGCGAGCGCCGGGATGCCCGCCGTGGCGATCACCGACCAGAGCAACATGTGCTCGCTGGTGAAGTTCTACAAGGCCGCCATGGGCGGGGGCGTCAAACCCATCTGCGGTGCCGACATCTGGCTTGCCAGCCCCTATGAGGACGGGCCGCTGACGCGCATGACCCTGCTGGTGATGAATGCCAAGGGCTACCGCAACCTCACCGAGCTGGTGTCCCGGGGCTGGTCCGAAGGCCAGAGCAATGACCTGGTGATCATCCAGCGCGAGTGGGTGAAGGAGGCTGCCGAGGGCCTGATCGCCCTGTCGGGCTCCAAGGAAGGCGAGATCGGCATGGCCCTGCTCAGCGGCGACCAGGCCGGCGCCGAGGCGCTGCTGGCCGAGTGGCAGGCCGTCTTCCCGGATCGCTTCTACCTGGAGCTGCAGCGTACCGCCCGGGTCAACGACGAGGAACACGTGCATGCCGCCGTCGCCCTGGCCGATCGTTGCGGTGCGGCACTGGTGGCCACCAACGACGTGCGCTTCATCAAGCCCGGCGATTTCGAAGCCCACGAGACCCGCGTATGCATCGGCGAGGGCCGTGTCCTCGACGACCCGCGCCGCCCGCGCACCTTCTCCGACCAGCAGTACCTGAAAACCCCCGAGGAGATGGCCGAGCTGTTCGCCGACATCCCCGAGGCGCTGCAGAACACCGTCGAGATCGCCAAGCGCTGCAACATCGAAGTCCAGCTGGGCAAGCACTTCCTGCCCGACTTCCCGACGCCCAACGGCATGGGGATCGATGACTACCTGCGCCACGCTTCCTATGAAGGCCTGGAGGAACGCCTGGCGGTGCTCTGGCCGAAGGAGACGACCCCGGACTACGAGGAGAAGCGCCAGCTCTACATCGACCGCCTGGAGTTCGAGCTGGGCACCATCATCCAGATGGGCTTCCCCGGTTACTTCCTGATCGTTGCCGACTTCATCCAGTGGGCGAAGAACAACGGTGTGCCGGTGGGCCCGGGGCGGGGCTCGGGCGCCGGTTCGCTGGTCGCCTACGTGCTGAAGATCACCGACCTCGACCCGCTGGCCTACGACCTGCTGTTCGAGCGCTTCCTCAACCCCGAACGGGTCTCCATGCCCGACTTCGACGTCGACTTCTGCATGGACGGCCGTGACCGCGTGATCGACTACGTGGCCGACAAGTACGGGCGCAATGCGGTGAGCCAGATCATCACCTTCGGCTCCATGGCGGCGAAGGCGGTGGTGCGCGACGTGGCTCGCGTGCAGGGCAAGTCCTACGGCCTGGCCGATCGCCTGTCGAAAATGATCCCGTTCGAAGTGGGCATGACCCTGGAGGCGGCCTACAACCAGGAGGAGGCGCTGCGCGACTTCCTCAAGGCCGACGAGGAAGCCCAGGAAATCTGGGACATGGCCCTGAAGCTCGAAGGCATCACCCGTGGTACCGGCAAGCACGCCGGCGGCGTGGTGATCGCCCCGACCAAGCTCACCGACTTCTCGCCGATCGCGTGCGACGAGGAGGGCGGTGGCCTGGTGACCCAGTTCGACAAGGATGACGTGGAGGCGGCCGGCCTGGTGAAGTTCGACTTCCTCGGCCTGCGGACGCTGACGATCATCAAGTGGGCCATGGAGATGATCAACCGCGAGCAGGAGAAGAAAGGCCTGCCGCCGGTGGACATCGACCGCATCCCGCTGGATGACAAGAAAACCTACGACATGCTGCAGAAGGCGGAGACCACCGCGGTCTTCCAGCTCGAATCCCGCGGCATGAAGGAGCTGATCAAGAAGCTCAAGCCCGACTGCCTGGAGGACATGATCGCCCTCGTGGCGCTGTTCCGTCCCGGCCCGCTGCAATCGGGCATGGTGGACGACTTCATCAACCGCAAGCACGGCCGTGCCGAGCTCTCCTACCCGCACCCGGACTACCAGTACGCCGGCCTCGAGCCGGTGCTCAAGCCCACCTACGGCATCATCCTGTACCAGGAACAGGTGATGCAGATCGCCCAGGTGATGGCGGGCTACACCCTCGGCGGCGCGGACATGCTGCGTCGTGCCATGGGCAAGAAGAAACCCGAGGAGATGGCCAAGCAGCGTGGCGGCTTCATCGAAGGCTGCTCCAGCAACGGCATCGACCCGAACCTGTCGGGCAACATCTTCGACCTGGTGGAAAAGTTCGCCGGCTACGGCTTCAACAAATCCCACTCCGCCGCCTACGGCTGGGTCTCCTACCAGACCGCCTGGCTCAAGGCACACTTCCCGTCGCCCTTCATGGCTGCGGTGCTCACCGCGGACATGCACAACACCGACAAGGTGGTGACGCTGATCGAAGAGTGCCGGAACATGAAGCTGCGGATCGTGGCGCCGGACGTGAACAACTCCGAATACCGCTTCACCGTCGACGACGCCGGACAGATCATCTACGGCCTCGGTGCGATCAAGGGCGTGGGCGAGGGCCCCGTGGAGGCGATCACCGAATGCCGCGCCGAAGGCGGCCCGTTCAAGGACCTCTTCGATTTCTGCAACCGCATCGACCTCAAGCGCGTCAACAAGCGCACCCTGGATGCCCTGATCCGCGGTGGTGCGCTGGATCGCCTGGGCCCGTTCTTCAGCGAAGAGCCCAAGGCCTACCAGGCCGGTATCGACCGCAACCGGGCGGTGCTCCTGGCGTCCATGGAGGAAGCCATCCAGGCCGCCGAGCAGACTGCGCGCAGCCACGACAGCGGCCACATGGACCTGTTCGGCGGGCTGTTCGCCGAACCCGAGGCGGACATGTACGCCAACCACCGCAACGCCAAGGAGCTGTCCCTCAAGGAGCGGCTCAAGGGCGAGAAGGACGCCCTGGGGATCTACCTCACCGGGCACCCGATCGACGAGTACGAGGGCGAGGTACGTCGCTTCGCCCGCCAGCGCATCGTCGAACTGAAGCCCGCGCGTGACACCCAGACCATCGCCGGCCTGATCGTCAACCTGCGGGTCATGAAGAACAAGAAGGGCGACAAGATGGGCTTCATCACCCTCGACGACCGCTCCGGGCGCATCGAGGCGTCGCTGTTCGCCGATGCCTTCAACTCCGCCAGTGCACTGCTGCAGACCGATGCGCTGGTGGTGGTCGAGGGTGAGGTCAGCCACGACGACTTCTCCGGCGGCCTGCGCCTGCGTGCCAAGCGCGTGATGAGCCTGGAAGAGGCCCGCACCGGCCTGGCCGAAAGCCTGCGCATGAAGGTCGACCACAGCGCTCTTCAGGGTGACCGCCTGCGCTGGCTGGCCGATTTGTGCAACCGCCATCGCGGTTCCTGCCCGATCACGCTGGACTACAGTGGAGCGAGTGCCAAGGCGTTGCTGCAGTTCGGCGAGCAGTGGCGGATCGACCCCGCCGACGCTTTGATTCAGGCATTGCGTGACCAGTTCGGGCGCGACAACGTCTTCCTGCACTACCGCTGAAGCGAGGAGCGCATGGTCGCTCCCGTTTCTCGACCGACACGCGCCCTTCCTTTAAGGTAGGGCGCAAAATGGAACCAGCCGCCTGGCCCCACGCGCACGACGGAAGCCTATGAACCCGAATTTTCTGGATTTCGAACAGCCGATCGCTGACCTGCAAGCCAAGATCGAGGAGCTGCGCCTGGTCGGCAACGACAATGCGCTGAACATCACCGACGAGATCTCCCGCCTGCAGGAGAAGAGCAGCGCGCTCACCGAAAGCATCTTCGGCAACCTGACCAGCTGGCAGATCGCCCAACTGGCACGCCATCCGCGCCGCCCCTACACCCTCGACTACATCGAGCACATCTTCACCGAGTTCGACGAGCTGCATGGCGACCGCCACTTCTCCGACGACGCGGCCCTGGTCGGCGGCGTCGCTCGCCTGGACGACCAGCCGGTGATGGTCATCGGCCACCAGAAAGGCCGTGAAGTGCGCGAGAAGGTCCGTCGCAACTTCGGCATGCCGCGCCCCGAGGGCTATCGCAAGGCCTGCCGCCTGATGGAGATGGCCGAGCGCTTCAAGATGCCGATCCTCACCTTCATCGACACCCCCGGTGCTTACCCGGGCATCGATGCCGAGGAGCGTGGCCAGAGCGAGGCGATCGCCTGGAACCTGCGCGTCATGGCGCGCCTGAAAACCCCGATCATCGCCACCGTCATCGGCGAGGGCGGTTCCGGCGGTGCGCTGGCCATCGGCGTCTGCGACCGTCTGAACATGCTGCAGTACTCCACCTATTCGGTGATCTCGCCGGAAGGCTGCGCTTCCATCCTGTGGAAAACCGCCGAGAAGGCGCCGGATGCCGCCGAGGCCATGGGCATCACCGCCGAGCGCCTGAAAGGCCTGGGCATCGTCGACAAGGTGATCGCCGAGCCGCTGGGTGGTGCCCATCGCGATCCGGCCGTCGCCGCTGCGTCGATCCGTGCCGAGCTGACCTCGCAACTGCAGGCCCTCGGCAAGCTCGATACCGACGACCTGCTGGCTCGCCGCTACGAGCGCCTGATGAGCTATGGCGTGGCCTGATGGCCATGAGGGCGGGCGTGTGGCCGGACCGGGTCGCGCGCTCGTCCTGAAGCTCGAATCCGCCTTGCTGGCCGCCGTCGCTCCGTGGCGCGCGGCACCTGCCTGGCGGGTGGCCTTCTCCGGAGGCCTGGATTCCACCGTCCTGCTGCACCTCCTGGCGCGCCTCGCCCAGCGCGAGAGCCTGCCGCCCTTGTCCGCCATTCATGTTCACCACGGCCTGCAGCCCGCTGCCGAAGGCTGGCCTGTGCATTGCCAGCGGATCTGTGACAGCCTCGGCGTGCCCTTGCAGGTGGCGCGGGTGCAGGTGGCTCCTGGCAACAGCCTGGAGCGCGCCGCGCGTGATGCCCGCTACGCTGCCTTCGTTGCACGGCTTGGCGCGGGCGAGGTGCTGATGAGCGCCCAGCATCGTGACGACCAGGCGGAAACCCTGCTGTTCCGCCTGCTGCGGGGTGCCGGGGTGCGTGGCCTGGCTGGCATGCCCGCCAGTCGGGCGCTGGGCGAGGGCGTCCTGCTGCGCCCGCTGTTGCGGGTGTTCCGCGCTGAGCTCGAGGCCTGCGCCCGCGAGCTGGGTGTGGAGTGGGTCGAGGACCCGTCCAACGGCGACACCGATTTCTCTCGCAACTACCTGCGTCGCCGGATCATGCCGGCGCTCACCGAGCGATGGCCCCGGGCCGTTGAAAGCATCACCCGCAGCGCCGAGCACCTGGCCGAGGCCGAGGCCTTGCTCGGCGAACTGGCGCAACTGGACTTGCAGGCCGCGCGGACCGACAGCGCCTTTCCCTGGCTGCGGCTGCCATCCCTGGCGCTGGCCCCGCTGATGGGGTTGTCGCCGGCCCGCCAGCGCAATGCCCTGCGCCACTGGATGGCCGGCTTCACCGCGATGCCGGACAGCGACCGCTGGGCTGGCTGGGACGACCTGCGCGATGCCGGCGCCAGCGCGAACCCCGTATGGAGGCTGGCGGGTGGCGACCTGCGACGCGCCGACGGACGGCTGTGGTGGCTGCCCGGCCAATGGCCGGGCCCCGGGGCGGGCAGCGTGCGCTGGGCTGAGCCCGGGCAGGCGCTCGAACTGCCCGGCAATGGCCGTTTGCAACTCGCCGGCGAGCCGCCGGAAGGCCCGCTGGAGGTGCGCTACCGCCAGGGTGGTGAGGTGCTGGACGTGCCGGGGCGTGGGCGTCGCGAGCTCAAGCGGCTGCTCAACGAGAGTGGCCTGCCGGCCTTCGTGCGCGGGCGTCTGCCGCTGCTCTATCGCGGCTCGGAACTGCTCGCCGTGGCCAACCTCCCAGGCCTTGCCGGGCCTGTGGATGCGCGCTGGCGACTGCGCTGGACACCGCCGACGAATGACCAAGGTTTGAGCTGAAAGGGTCTTTCCGGTAGACTACGCTCCCGTCTTACAGAGCTCTTGCCGATTCCTTCGGAGTCGGCGGGAGTTTGCCGTTTTGGCACTGTTCCAGATTGCAGGCTTCGGCCTTACTTCGCTCTCCCCGGCGGCCTTCCGCCTAAACGCAGACTTCTAGGGTTTTTCATGACGCGCTACATCTTCGTCACGGGTGGTGTTGTTTCTTCATTGGGGAAAGGCATCGCCTCGGCATCCTTGGCCGCCATTCTGGAAGCGCGGGGGCTGAAGGTCACCATGCTCAAGCTGGATCCGTACATCAACGTCGATCCCGGCACCATGAGTCCCTTCCAGCACGGTGAAGTGTTCGTCACCGAGGACGGCGCAGAGACCGACCTCGACCTGGGCCACTACGAGCGCTTCGTGCGCACCACCATGACCCAGAACAACAACTTCACCACCGGCCGCGTCTACGAGGACGTGCTGCGCAAGGAGCGCCGTGGTGACTACCTGGGTGCCACGATCCAGGTCATCCCGCACATCACCGACGAGATCAAGCGCCGCATCATCAAGGGTGCCGGCGACGCCGACGTGGCGATGGTCGAGATCGGCGGTACCGTGGGCGACATCGAGTCCCAGCCCTTCCTCGAGGCCATTCGCCAACTGCGCGTGGAAGTGGGCGCCAAGCGCGCCATGCTGATGCACCTGACCCTGGTCCCCTACATCGCCACCGCTGGCGAGACCAAGACCAAGCCGACCCAGCACTCGGTGAAGGAGCTGCGTTCCATCGGCCTGCAGCCCGATGTGCTGATCTGCCGTTCCGACCATGAAGTCGACCTGTCCTCACGCCGCAAGATCGCGCTGTTCACCAACGTGGAAGAGCGCGCGGTCATCGCCCTGCAGGACGTCGACACCATCTACCGCATCCCTTCCGTGCTGCACGCCCAGGGCCTGGACGACTTCGTCGTCGAGCGTTTCGGCCTGCAGTGCGGCGGTGCCGACCTCTCCGAATGGGATCGCGTCGTCGATGCCAAGCTGAACCCGGAGAAGGACGTCACCATCGCCATGGTCGGCAAGTACATGGAGCTGCTGGACGCGTACAAGTCGCTGATCGAGGCGATGAGCCACGCCGGCATCCAGAACCGCACCAAGGTGAACCTGCGCTACATCGACTCTGAAGACATCGAGAACCAGGGCACCAGCCTGCTGGAAGGCGTCGATGCCATCCTGGTTCCGGGCGGCTTCGGCCTGCGTGGCGTGGAAGGCAAGATCGCCACCGTCAAATACGCCCGCGAGAACAAGATCCCCTACCTCGGCATCTGCCTCGGCATGCAGGTGGCCGTGATCGAGTTCGCTCGCAACGTGCTGGGCTGGACCGACGCCAACTCCACCGAGTTCGACAAGGCCAGCGGCCATCCGGTCGTGGGCCTGATCACCGAGTGGGAAGACGCCACCGGCGCCACCGAAATCCGCACCGAAGCCTCCGACCTCGGCGGCACCATGCGCCTGGGCGCCCAGGCCTGCCAGCTGGAGCCGGGCTCCCTGGTACACGCCTGCTATGGCAAGGACGAGATCGTCGAGCGTCACCGCCATCGCTATGAGGTGAACAACAACCTGCTGCCGCAACTTCAGGAAGCCGGCCTTAAGATCACCGGTCGCTCCGGCGACGGCGCGCTGGTCGAGGTGGTCGAGTCCCCTGACCATCCGTGGTTCGTCGCCTGCCAGTTCCACCCGGAGTTCACCTCCACGCCGCGTTACGGTCATCCGCTGTTCAGCGGCTTCGTCAACGCCGCCCTGGCGCAGAAAGCGAAGAAGGCCTGACCCATGGCACAGAAGATCATCCGCGTTGGCGACATCGAGATCGCCAACGACAAGCCCTTCGTGCTGTTCGGCGGCATGAACGTGCTGGAGTCCCGTGACCTGGCGATGAAGGTGTGCGAGGAATACGTCAAGGTCACCGACAAGCTCGGCATCCCCTACGTGTTCAAGGCCAGCTTCGACAAGGCCAACCGCTCCTCCATCAACTCCTTCCGCGGCCCGGGCCTGGAAGAGGGCATGAAGATCTTCGAGGACGTGAAGAAGGCCTTCGGCGTGCCGGTCATCACCGACGTGCACGAGCCGCACCAGGCTGCCCCGGTAGCCGAGGTCTGCGACATCATCCAGCTGCCGGCCTTCCTCTCCCGCCAGACCGACCTGGTCGTGGCGATGGCGAAGACCGGTGCGGTGATCAACATCAAGAAAGCCCAGTTCCTCGCGCCCCAGGAGATGAAACACATCCTGACCAAGTGCGAGGAAGCCGGTAATGACCAGCTGATCCTCTGCGAGCGTGGTTCCTCCTTCGGTTACAACAACCTGGTGGTGGACATGCTCGGCTTCGGCATCATGAAGCAGTTCCAGTACCCGGTGTTCTTCGACGTCACCCACGCCCTGCAGATGCCGGGCGGGCGTGCCGATTCCGCCGGTGGCCGCCGCGCCCAGGTCACCGACCTGGCCAAGGCAGGCATGAGCCAGGGCCTCGCCGGCCTGTTCCTGGAGGCGCATCCGGACCCGGACAACGCCAAGTGCGACGGCCCTTGTGCCCTGCGCCTGGACAAGCTGGAACCGTTCCTCGCCCAGCTCAAGCAGCTGGACGACCTGGTCAAGAGTTTTCCGCCGATCGAGACTGCCTGAACAGGCAAATCTCCGGTAAAGTGCCGGGCGCGCGTAATCTGACCGAGCAGTCAGGCTTGTGGTGAGACCTGCCGAATCGAACGTCTGCCCGCGCCGCCCCTCTAATTCCGCTGCAGCGTCATCGTCAACTTTGGAGTGCTAACAACAATGGCAAAGATCGTCGACATCAAGGGCCGTGAAGTCCTGGATTCCCGCGGTAACCCCACCGTCGAGGCGGATGTGATCCTGGACAACGGTATCGTTGGCAGCGCGTGCGCGCCGTCCGGTGCCTCCACCGGTTCCCGCGAAGCCCTCGAGCTGCGCGATGGCGACAAGAGCCGCTACATGGGCAAGGGTGTGCTGAAGGCCGTCGCCAACATCAACGGCCCGATCCGCGACCTGCTGCTGGGCAAGGACCCGGTTGACCAGAAGGCGCTCGACCACGCGATGATCGCCCTCGACGGTACCGACAACAAAGCCAAGCTGGGTGCCAACGCCATCCTCGCCGTGTCCCTCGCCGCCGCCAAGGCCGCCGCCCAGGACCAGGACCTGCCGCTGTACGCGCACATCGCCAACCTCAATGGCACCCCCGGCCAGTACTCCATGCCGGTCCCGATGATGAACATCATCAACGGTGGCGAGCATGCCGATAACAACGTCGACATCCAGGAGTTCATGGTCCAGCCGGTTGGCGCCAAGACCTTCTCCGATGGCCTGCGCATGGGCACCGAGATCTTCCATCACCTCAAGGCCGTGCTGAAGGCCCGTGGCCTGAACACCGCCGTGGGTGACGAAGGCGGCTTCGCGCCGAACCTGACCTCCAACGAAGACGCCCTGGCCGCCATCGCCGAAGCCGTCGCCAATGCCGGCTACAAGCTGGGCACCGACGTGACCCTGGCCCTGGACTGCGCTGCCAGCGAATTCTTCGAAGACGGCAAGTACAACCTGTCCGGCGAAGGCAAGTCGTTCGACGCCGAAGGCTTCGCCGACTACCTCAAAGGCCTGACCGAGCGCTTCCCGATCATCTCGATCGAAGACGGCCTGGACGAGTCCGACTGGGCCGGCTGGAAAATCCTCACCGACAAGATCGGCGAGAAGATCCAGCTGGTAGGTGACGACCTGTTCGTGACCAACACCAAGATCCTCAAGGAAGGCATCGAGAAAGGCATCGGCAACTCGATCCTGATCAAGTTCAACCAGATCGGCTCGCTGACCGAGACCCTCGAAGCCATCCAGATGGCCAAGGCCGCCGGCTTCACCGCGGTGATTTCCCACCGTTCCGGTGAGACCGAGGACAGCACCATCGCCGACCTGGCCGTTGGCACCGCCGCCGGCCAGATCAAGACCGGCTCCCTGTGCCGTTCCGACCGCGTGTCCAAGTACAACCAGCTGCTGCGTATCGAAGAGCAGCTGGGCGGAAAGGCGCCTTACCGTGGTCGTGCCGAGTTCCGCGGCTAAGCCGGGGATGATAAAAAGGGCAGCGAAAGCTGCCCTTTTCGTATGGAAACTTCTCTTTCGATGGCCAAATCCCCTTACTGGTTGTTCGTCGTGCTGATCCTGGCCCTGGCTGGGTTGCAGTATCGCCTGTGGGTGGGTGACGGCAGCCTCGCGCAGGTGACGGATCTCGAGCGGCAGATCGCCGACCAGAAGGGCGAGAACGAACGCCTGCTGGAACGCAACCGTATCCTCGAAGCCGAGGTTTCCGAGCTGAAGAAGGGCATGGAAACCGTGGAAGAGCGTGCGCGCCACGAACTGGGCATGGTCAAAGAGGGCGAGACCCTCTATCAGTTGGCCGAATGAACACACCTGAACTTCCCGCCTTCTGGGCCGTGATCCCGGCCGCCGGTGTCGGTGCCCGCATGCGTGCCGACCGCCCCAAGCAATACCTGGAGCTGGCCGGGCGGACCATCCTCGAACACAGCCTCGCCTGCTTTCTCGATCACCCCAGCCTCAGACGCGTGGTGGTCGGTCTCTCAGTCGACGATCCTTACTGGCCTGCGCTGGATTGCGCGGGAGATCCGCGCATCGAGCGCGTGGACGGCGGCAAGGAGCGCGCTGACACCGTGCTCAAGGCCCTGCTGCGCCTGGATGAGCTGGGCGCGCGCCCGAACGACTGGGTGCTGGTGCACGACGCGGCGCGGCCCAACCTTGCCCGCACCGACCTCGACCTGCTCCTGGCCGAATTGGCCGATGACAGCGTCGGCGGCCTGCTGGCGGTGCCCGCACGCGACACGCTGAAGCGCGCCGGGCCCGATGGGCGGGTGGCCGAGACGGTCGACCGCAGCGTCATCTGGCAGGCCTACACGCCGCAGATGTTCCGCTTCGGCGCCTTGCATCGCTCCGTGGCCGATGCCCTGGTCTCGGGCGTCGCCATCACCGACGAGGCATCGGCCATCGAGTGGTCGGGGCAGGCACCACGCCTGGTCGAAGGGCGCGCCGACAACCTCAAGGTCACCCGCCCCGAAGACCTCGACTGGCTACGTCAGCGCTGGGCCGGCAGGCACTGATCACGATAGGCCGGGTGCTCCGCCAGGCCTTCCTTCAACAGGTCCACCAACTGGCGCACCTTGGGTGACAGGTGGCGCTGCTGTGGATAGATCGCCCAGACCGCAGTATTCGGCGGCTGGTGCTGTTCCAGCAGGGAAACCAGCCTGCCGCCCTGCAGGTGTTCCAGCACGTAGTAGTCCGGCAACTGGCAGAGGCCGAAGCCGCGCAGCGCCGCATCCAGCACCGCCTCGCCACTGTTGCACCGCCAGTTGCCCTGTACCCGTACCGTCTGTTCCCGGCCCTCCGCGAGGAAGCCCCACTGGTCCGAACTGCCGATCAGGCAATTGTGCCGGCCGAGCTCCGAGAGGCTGTGGGGGCGACCGTAACGCTCGAGATAGGAGGGGGCGGCGCACAGGTACATGACCCGAGGGGCCAGCCGGGTGGCGACCAGTCGAGAGTCCTGCAGGCGACCGAGGCGGATGGCCAGGTCCAGCCCCTCGTGGACCAGGTCGAGCGGCCGGTTGCTCAGTTCGATCTCCACCCGCAGCTGCGGATGGCGGGCCATGAACTGGTTCACCAGCGGCACGATGAAACGTTCGCCATAGGCGACGGCGCAGGTCATGCGCAGCAGTCCCTTGGGCTCGCCGGTGAGGTCGTTGACTGCGCGCAGGGCTTCGTCGCGCGCGTCCACCAGGCGCTGGCAGTGTTGCAGGAAGGTCTGCCCGGCCTCGGTCAGTGCCACCCTGCGCGTGCTGCGGTAGAAGAGGCGCGTCTGCAGCCGCTCCTCCAGTCGCGCCACCTGGCGGCTTACGTGGGACGACGACAGCCCCAGGCGTTCGGCGGCAGCGGTGAAGCGGCCGGTTTCGGCCACGGCGACGAATTCGTCCAACCCTTCCCAACGGCTCATGGATTATCCCTGTGTAGCAATAAAGTTTTGCTTTGTGGCTGATTATTTACCATTGGTGGCTCAACTACACTCTCGGCCATCGTCAAATCCGCTGGAGAGTCACCATGATCAAGTCGCGCGCCGCCGTTGCCTTCGAGGCCGGCAAACCCCTGCAGATCGTCGAAGTGGACGTCGCGCCGCCGAAAGCCGGCGAGGTGCTGGTACGTATCGTCGCCACCGGTGTCTGCCATACCGATGCCTACACCCTTTCCGGCGCTGACTCCGAGGGTGTCTTCCCTTGCATCCTCGGCCATGAGGGCGGGGGCATCGTCGAAGCGGTGGGCGAGGGCGTAACGTCCCTTGCCGTAGGCGACCACGTGATCCCGCTCTATACGGCCGAATGCCGCGAGTGCAAGTTTTGCAAGTCCGGCAAGACCAACCTGTGCCAGAAGGTGCGCGCCACCCAGGGCAAGGGCCTGATGCCCGACGGCACCAGCCGCTTCTCCTACAACGGTCAGCCGATCTACCACTACATGGGTACCTCGACCTTCTCCGAGTACACCGTGGTGCCGGAAATCTCCCTGGCGAAGATTCCCAAGGAAGCGCCGCTGGAGAAGGTCTGCCTGCTGGGCTGCGGTGTCACCACCGGTATCGGTGCCGTACTCAACACGGCCAAGGTGGAGGAGGGCGCCACCGTGGCGATCTTCGGCCTCGGCGGCATCGGCCTGGCGGCGATCATCGGCGCCAAGATGGCCAAGGCCTCGCGCATCATCGCCATCGACATCAACCCGGCCAAGTTCGACGTGGCCCGTGAGCTGGGTGCGACCGACTTCATCAATCCGAAGGATCACGACAAGCCGATCCAGGACGTGGTGATCGAGCTGACCGACGGAGGCGTCGACTACTCCTTCGAATGCGTGGGCAACGTGCAACTGATGCGCGCGGCCCTCGAATGTGCGCACAAGGGCTGGGGCGAGTCGGTGATCATCGGCGTCGCCGGTGCCGGCCAGGAGATCAGCACCCGTCCCTTCCAGCTGGTGACCGGCCGCGTATGGCGCGGGTCGGCCTTCGGCGGTGTGAAAGGCCGTACCGAGCTGCCGAGCTATGTGGAGAAGGCCGAGAAGGGCGAGATCCCGCTGGACACCTTCATCACCCACACCATGGGGCTGGACCGCATCAACGAAGCCTTCGACCTGATGCACGAAGGCAAGAGCATCCGTACCGTCATTCATTACTGATAAGCGCAAGCCGCAAGTTGCAAGCTGCAAGTCTTCTCTTGCCGCTTGTGCTTTGCGGCTTGTGGCTGCCCGGAGGGCCCCATGACCCTTGAAATCGTTTCCAGCAACAAGAGCTTCGGCGGTTGGCACAAGCGCTATCGCCATCGCTCGAACACGCTCAACTGCGACATGGTCTTCGCCGTCTACCTGCCTCCCCAGGCGGAGCAGGGGGCGAAGTTGCCGGTGCTCTACTGGCTGTCGGGGCTGACCTGCACCGACGAGAACTTCATGCAGAAGGCCGGTGCCCATCGGCTGGCCGCCGAGCTCGGGTTGATCATCGTCGCCCCGGATACCAGCCCGCGCGGTGCCGATGTGCCGGGGGATCCTGACGGTGCCTGGGACTTCGGGCTGGGCGCCGGCTTCTACGTCAACGCCACCCAGGAGCCCTGGGCGCGCAACTACCGCATGCACGACTACGTGGTGCAGGAGTTGCCGGCGCTGATCGAGGCCAATTTCCCGGTCTCGGACAAGCGTGGCATCAGCGGGCACTCCATGGGCGGCCACGGTGCGCTGGTCTGTGCGCTGCGCAACCCGGGGCGCTACCAGTCGCTGTCGGCCTTCGCGCCCATCGTCAACCCGATGGCCTGCCCCTGGGGCGAGAAGGCGCTGTCCCGCTATCTGGGCGAGGACCGCTCGCGCTGGCGCGAGTGGGATGCCTGTGCGCTTATCGCCGATGCCAGCGAGCGTTTGCCGATCCTGGTGGACCAGGGCGATCGTGACGATTTCCTGGTCAACCAGCTCAAGCCCGAAGCGCTGCAGGCGGCCGCCAAGGCCGCCGAGCATCCGCTGACACTGCGCCTGCAGCCGGGCTATGACCACAGCTATTACTTCATCGCCAGCTTCATTGACGACCACCTGCGGCACCACGCCGCTGCGTTGAAAGGCTGATGAGCCTGCGCAGTGACCTGAGGGCTGGAAGCCGGTATGGCTTCCAGCTTCCAGCTTTCGCTTTCAGTTAGAATCGCGCCCTGACTTTTCAGGGCGTTTTTCTGACTATGCGAATTGGCCACGGTTACGACGTGCATCGTTTCGGCGAGGGGGACTTCATCACCCTGGGCGGCGTGCGCATCCCCCACAAGTTCGGGCTCATCGCCCACTCCGACGGTGACGTGCTGCTGCACGCGCTCTCCGACGCGCTGCTGGGTGCCGCTGCGCTGGGCGACATCGGCAAGCACTTCCCGGATACCGACCCGCAGTTCAAGGGCGCCGACAGCCGCGCGCTGTTGCGCCATGTGCTGGTGCAGGTGCGTAACAAGGGCTGGAAGGTCGGCAACGTGGACGCCACCATCGTCGCACAGGCGCCGAAGATGGCCCCGCACATCGAGTCCATGCGTGCATCGATCGCCGAGGACCTCGGCGTCGAGCTGGACCAGGTCAACGTCAAGGCCACCACCACCGAGAAGCTCGGCTTCACCGGCCGGGAGGAGGGCATCGCCGTGCATGCGGTCGCCCTGTTGCTGAGCGCATGAACGAGTTCGAACTGCTGGGGCCCCGTGCCTACGGGGAGGCACTCGGCCAGGCCGTGCTCAAGGCGATCGCCGAGGACTTCCAGGTCGACGAAGTGCTGGACATCCCACTCGCCGGCGAAGGCGAGCACCTCTGGCTGTGGGTGGAGAAGCGTGAGCTGAATACCGAGGAAGCCGCCCGGCGCCTGGCCCGTGCAGCCGGCGTGCCGGTCCGGACCATCAGCTATGCCGGCCTGAAGGACCGCCAGGCGCTGACCCGCCAGTGGTTCAGCCTGCACCTGCCGGGCAAGGCCGATCCGGACCTCTCCGCCGCCGAGAACCCCAGCCTGCGCATCCTCAGGAGCGTACGCCACAAGCGCAAGCTGCAACGGGGTGCGCATTCGGCCAATGGCTTCACCCTGCGCCTCACGCGCCTGGTCGCCGACCACCAGGCGCTCGATGCCCGGCTCAAGGCGATGGCGGCCAGCGGTGTGCCCAATTACTTCGGCTCGCAGCGCTTCGGCCATGACGGCGGCAATGTCGTCGATGCCCGCGCTTTCGCCAGCCGTCGTGAATTGCCGGAACAGCGCAACGTCCGCTCTCGGCTGCTATCGGCCGGGCGCAGCTACCTGTTCAACCAGGTGCTCGCCGAGCGGGTGGCCAAGGGCAACTGGAACCGTGCCGAGGTCGGCGACCTGCTGGCCTTCACCGACAAGCGCAGCTTCTTCATGGCGGGCGAGGAGGAGTGTCGCGACCCCCGCCTGGAGATTCTCGACCTGCATCCGACCGGTGCCCTGTGGGGTTCCGGGCCGTCCCCTGCCGGCGGCGCCACGGGGGCCCTGGAGCAGGCGCTGGCCGATGCCGAGCCGGCGCTGCGCGACTGGCTCGCGGATGCGGGCATGGCGCACGAACGGCGCATCCTCCGCCTCCCCATCGGCGGCCTTACGTGGCATTATCCCGAGCCTGACGTTCTGCAACTGGAATTCGTCCTGCCGGCTGGATGCTTCGCTACCGCAGTGGTTCGCGAGCTTGTCGATCTGGTGCCGGCGGGGCAGACGGACAACCCATGCGTATTCTGATTTCCAACGACGACGGGGTGAATGCACCCGGCATCGCCGCCCTGCATGCTGCGCTCGAGGATTATGCCGAGTGCGTGGTCATCGCCCCCGACCAGGACAAGAGCGGCGCGAGCAGCTCGCTGACCCTGGATCGTCCGCTGTGCCCGCATCGCCTGGACAACGGCTATATCAGCATCAACGGCACGCCCACCGATTGCGTCCACCTGGGGCTCAACGGCCTGCTGGAGCAGACGCCCGACATGGTGGTGTCCGGCATCAACCTCGGCGCCAATCTCGGCGACGACGTGTTGTATTCGGGGACCGTTGCGGCTGCGCTGGAAGGGCGCTTCCTCGATCTGCCGGCATTCGCCTTCTCGCTGCTTTCGCGCCAGTCGGACAACCTCGCCACCGCTGCGCATTTCGCTCGCAAGTTGGTCGAAGGCCATGCGCAGCTCGACCTGCCGCCGCGCACCGTGCTCAACGTGAACATCCCCAACCTGCCGCTGGACCATATCCGTGGCGTGCAGGTGACCCGCCTGGGCCATCGCGCCCGGGCTGCGGCGCCGGTCAAGGTGGTCAACCCGCGTGGCAAGGAGGGCTACTGGATCGCCGTGGCCGGCGATGCCGAGGATGGTGGCCCGGGTACCGATTTCCATGCCGTGATGCAGGGCTACGTCTCGATCACGCCGTTGCAGCTGGACCGCACCTTCACCCAGGGGCTCGACAGCCTCGAGGGCTGGCTGGGGAGGCTGTTCTGATGGCACGCGAACAGGACGACCTGCTGCGCCGGGGCATCGGCATGACCTCCCAGCGCACCCGTGAGCGCCTGATCCAGCGCCTCTATGAAGAGGGGCTGTCCAACGCCCATGTGCTGGAAACCATCCGTCGTACGCCGCGGCACCTGTTCGTCGACGAGGCGCTGGCGCATCGCGCCTATGAAGACACGGCACTGCCCATCGGCCACAACCAGACCATTTCCCAGCCCTACATGGTGGCGCGGATGAGCGAGCTGCTGCTCGCTGCCGGGCCGCTGGACAAGGTGCTGGAGATCGGCACGGGCTCCGGCTACCAGACCGCCATCCTGGCGCAGTTGGTGGAGAGGGTGTTCTCCGTCGAGCGTATCCAGAGCCTGCAGGACCGCGCCAAGGAGCGCCTGGTCGAACTCAACCTGCGCAACGTCGTGTTCCGCTGGGGAGACGGCTGGGAAGGCTGGTCGGCGCTGGCCCCCTACAACGGCATCATCGTCACCGCCGGTGCTGCCGAAGTGCCGCAGGCGTTGCTGGATCAACTGGCCCCGGGCGGGCGCCTGGTGATCCCGGTCGGCGCGGGCGATGTCCAGCAACTGATGCTGATCATCCGCGAGGAGCACGGCTTCTCGCACCATGTGCTGGACGCCGTCCGTTTCGTTCCGCTGCTCAATGGGCCGCTGGCCTGAGCAGGGCGGACGCGTCGTCGGCGCACCATCCACTTGGCCGCGGGGAACCTGTACGCCGATCGACTTTCTGATTGGCAGGCACGGCGATACGTTGCCATGGCCTCGTGCCCTGGCGGGCAACCCGAGATGAGCAATGGGTAACTGGTCCTGAACGATATAATCGGCACAATACGCACGACCTTGGGGCATTGGGGAAAGGGGACAGGAATGAGCCTGGCCATTCGGCAGAGGATCAGCATGGGAAGCGCGCATGGACTGCTGTCCGTCGTGGCCGTTGGCTTGTTGCTGGCGGGCTGCGCGAGCTCACCGCCCGGCGGTGTCCAGGTGGTCGATCGCAATGGCCGCGCCGTGAGCACCCAGCAACGTCAACCGGTGACCACTGGCCAATACCGGGTACAGCGCGGTGACACTCTTTATTCCATCGCTTTCCGCTTCGGCTGGGACTGGAAGGCCCTGGCCGCGCGAAACAACATTCCCGCGCCCTACGTGATCCGTCCGGGGCAGACCATCCGTTTCGATGGCCAGTCCAATTCCGCACCGGTGCGTACCGTCGCTACGGCTCCGGTCGTCACCGCGCCGCCGAACCGGCAACCGGCCGCCAGCCAACCGGTGCAGGGCCAGCCGGCCAAGCCCGTCACTCCGGCCCAACCCCCTGTCGCGACCACGCCGGCAACGACGCCGACCCTGCCTGTAAACCGCTCTGCGACTGGCTGGGCGTGGCCTGCGAACGGCGCGATGATCGGTCGTTTTTCCTCAAACGGTAGTTTGAATAAAGGGATTGATATAGCAGGTGAATTAGGCCAGCCTGTTTTAGCTGCGTCGGATGGTTCGGTTGTATACGCCGGAAGTGGATTACGGGGCTACGGCGAATTGGTAATCATCAAACACAGCGATACCTACGTAAGCGCCTACGGCCACAACCGCAGGTTGCTGGTACGGGAAGGACAGCAGGTCAAGGTCGGACAGACCATTGCAGAGATGGGCTCAACGGGTACTGACCGGGTGAAGCTTCACTTTGAAATTCGCCGCCAAGGTAAGCCTGTAGATCCCCTGCAATATCTGCCCCGTCGTTGATCCAACGTCAGCCCGTCACCCTCGTGGGATGGACGGGCTCAGGCGTAGCCAGGGAAATGGCGTCGTCAGAGCTTGTTGTCGAACTCAGCAAGGGACAACAACAATGGCACTCAATAAAGAAGCGCCGGAGTTTGACGTCGACGACGAATTGCTCCTTTTGGAGCCGGGCGTCGGCATGGACGATTCGCTGTCCGAGGAGCAGGAAGCACCTGCCCCGAGCAGCAGGTCCAAGCAGTCAAGCTCACTCAAACAGCACAAGTACATCGACTACACCCGCGCCCTCGACGCGACTCAGCTATACCTCAACGAAATCGGCTTTTCCCCCCTCCTGACTCCGGAAGAAGAAGTACATTTCGCGCGCCTGGCGCAGCGAGGTGATCCCGCCGGACGCAAACGCATGATCGAGAGCAACCTGCGACTGGTGGTCAAGATCGCCCGTCGTTATGTAAACCGGGGGCTCTCCCTGCTGGATCTGATCGAAGAGGGCAACCTCGGGCTGATCAGGGCGGTCGAAAAGTTCGACCCGGAGCGGGGCTTCCGCTTCTCCACCTACGCTACTTGGTGGATCCGCCAGACCATCGAACGCGCGATCATGAATCAGACCCGGACCATCCGGCTGCCGATCCACGTCGTCAAGGAACTCAACGTCTACCTGCGCGCTGCGCGGGAGCTGACCCACAAGCTCGATCACGAGCCTTCTGCGGAAGAAATCGCCAACCTGCTCGAGAAGCCGGTGGACGAGGTGAAGCGGATGCTCGGTTTGAACGAACGGGTCACTTCGGTGGACGTTTCCCTTGGTCCGGATTCGGACAAGACGCTGCTGGACACGCTCACCGACGACCGTCCGACCGATCCCTGCGAGTTGCTGCAGGACGACGATCTGTCGCAGAGCATCGACCAGTGGTTGTCGGAGCTAACGGACAAGCAGCGTGAAGTGGTGGTGCGTCGCTTCGGTCTGCGTGGCCATGAAAGCTGCACACTCGAGGAAGTCGGCCAGGAAATAGGCCTGACCCGGGAACGGGTGCGGCAGATCCAGGTGGAAGCCTTGAAACGGCTTCGGGAAATCCTGGAGAAGAACGGCTTGTCGAGCGACGCGCTGTTTCAGTAAGGGAGGTCGTTAAGGGAAACCCGGCTAAGGCCGGGTTTCTTCGTTTTGGAACTTCTTAAGCCGGAAAAGCGAAGCGCTATGTCTTTGTTCAAAAAGGGTCGTGTAAGTATTTGCTTACATTTGCTGTAAGCGTTAAAGGTCAAAAGTGAGTGGAAATCAGGGCCAAGGTGCGTGAGCTGATTTTTTATATTATTGATTTTTAAGGTTTTTATTTTAATTGCTGATTGAATTCACCAAGACCCGCTCCGGCAGGTGCCCTTGTTGGCAGGCCGGGAATCGCTATCATCAGCCCCATGCAACACGGAATGTTGCGGGCCGATAGGAAATCGGTTGGGAGCGCCACTGGATGTGGCTCATCAGGATGATGAAAGGGAATTGAAGGGATAGGGACAAAAGAGTGGGCGGGCAACCGCCCCTTTTTTTGTCCGCAAAAAACAAAGGCCCGCAATTGCGGGCCTTTTGCTTGATGCGCGATCAGCGCTCCAGCTGGGGGAGCTTGCCTTTCACGCCATCCCACTCTTCGGCGTCTGCCAGAGCTTCCTTCTTTTCGGTGATGTTCGGCCAGACTTCCGCCAGATCGCGGTTGAGCTCGATGAACTCCTGCATGTCTTCCGGCACTTCATCTTCGGAGAAGATGGCTTGGGCCGGGCACTCGGGTTCGCAGAGTGCGCAGTCGATGCACTCGTCCGGGTGAATGACCAGGAAGTTCGGGCCTTCGTAGAAGCAGTCCACCGGACAGACTTCCACACAGTCGGTGTATTTGCATTTGATGCAGTTGTCGGTGACGACGAAGGTCATTTCTAGTTCTCTCCTCAGCGGCGGCTCGGAAACCCCGGCTATAGAGGTTTCCCGGCTCTGGATGGCGTCCCCGACTCAGGCTGGCGGCCGGAGCTCGTCCAGAGCGCGCGGGATTCTAACAGCTTGTGCGCGATGGCGTTAGATTCGAGCCTTGAATGTATATAACAACTCCAGCGCGCGGCGTGGGGTCAGGTCGTCCGGTTGCAACTTCGCCAACTCGTCGAGCACCGGGTGCGGCAGGCTTGCGAACATGTCGCTCTGCATGGGCGGTACCGGCTGGCCGGGTGCGGCTTTCGGTGCTTCATGGGGCAGGCTGGTGGTTTCCAGTCGCGCCAGATGCTCGCGTGCTCGGAGGATCACGTCTGCCGGGACGCCGGCCAGTTGTGCCACAGCGAGGCCGTAGCTCTGGCTCGCCGGGCCGGGCAGGACGTGATGCAGGAAGACGATGCGCTCGTTGTGCTCGGTGGCATTGAGGTGCACGTTGGCCACCACCGGCTCGCTTTCCGGCAGCACGGTGAGCTCGAAGTAGTGAGTGGCGAACAGCGTATAGGCGCGCAGGCGTGCCAGGTGCTCAGCAGCAGCCCACGCCAGCGACAGGCCGTCGAAGGTACTGGTGCCACGGCCCACTTCGTCCATCAGCACCAGGCTGCTGTCGGTGGCGTTGTGCAGGATGTTGGCGGTTTCGCTCATTTCCACCATGAAGGTGGAGCGGCCGCCGGCCAGATCGTCGCTGGAGCCGATGCGGGTGAAGATGCGGTCCACGGGCGACAGTTCGCAACTGGCCGCCGGCACGAAGCTGCCGATGTGCGCCAGCAGGACGATCAGGGCTGTCTGGCGCATATAGGTCGATTTACCGCCCATGTTCGGGCCGGTGATGATCAGCATGCGGGTGGCATCGTCCAGAGACAGGTCGTTTGCCACGAACGGGGTTTCCAGCACCTGCTCCACCACCGGGTGGCGACCTTGCACGATGCGCATGCAGGGCTCTTCCACGAAGCGGGGACGGTTCAGGTCCAGGTTCAGGGCGCGCTCGGCGAGGTTGCTCAGTACGTCCAGTTCGGCCAGGGCGGCCGCAGTGTCCTGCAGGGGCGCCAGTTGCTCGATCAGTTGTTCCAGCAGGTCCTCATAGAGCATTTTCTCCCGGGCCAGGGCGCGGCTCTTCGCGGAGAGGGCCTTGTCCTCGAATGCCTTGAGCTCGGGGGTGATGAAGCGCTCTGCGCCCTTGAGGGTCTGGCGGCGGATGTAGTCGGCGGGCGCCTGCTCGGCTTGCACGCGGGGCAGTTCGATGTAGTAGCCGTGAATACGGTTGTAGCCGACCTTGAGGTTGGGCAGGCCGGTGCGTGCCTTCTCGCGTGTTTCGAGGTCCATCAGGTACTGGCCGGCGTTTTCGCTCAGCGCCTGCAGCTCGTCCAGTTCGGCGTCGTAGCCGGTCTTGATCACACCACCGTCACGGATCACCGCAGGCGGTGTCTCGACGATGGCGCGGGCCAGCAGGTCCGCCAGCTCCGGATAGGTGCGGATGCTGGTGGCCAGGGTTCCCAGATGCGGTGCCTCCAGATCGGTCATGGCGCTCTGCAGCTCGGGCAGTGCCGCCAGGGCGTCGCGCAGACGGGCCAGGTCGCGGGGGCGGGCGTTGCGCAGGCCGATGCGGGCGAGAATGCGCTCTACGTCGCCGATTTCCTTCAACTGTGGCTGCAGGCCTTCGAAGCGGTAGCGCTCCAGCAGGCAACTGATGGAGTCCTGGCGTGCCTCCAGTACGGCGCGATCACGCAGGGGGCGGTTCAGCCATCGGCTCAGCAGGCGGCTGCCCATGGCGGTCTGGCAGCGGTCGACTACCGATTGCAGCGTGTTGTCGCGTCCACCTGCGAGGTTGATGTCCAGCTCCAGGTTACGGCGGCTGGCACCGTCCAGGATCACCGTGTCGTCGAGGCGATCATGGCGCAGGCTGCGCAGGTGCGGCAGGGCGGTGCGTTGGGTTTCCTTGGCGTAGCCGAGCAGGCAGCCGGCCGCTCCGATGGCCAGCGTCAGGTTCTCGCAACCGAAGCCCTTGAGATCCTGTACGCCGAACTGCTGGCACAGGCTCTTGCGGGCCGAGTCACGGTCGAAGTCCCAGGGGGCGCGGCGACGTACGCCACGGCGCTTCTCGGCCGGCAGGCCCTGGGGCCAGTCGTCAGGGATCAGCAGCTCCGCGGGATTCATGCGCTCGAGTTCTGCCAGCAGGTTCTCCCAGCCCTTGATCTCCTGCACGCTGAAGCGGCCGCTGGTGATGTCCAGCACTGCCAGCCCGAACAGGCGCTCATCACCGAGTACCGCACCGATCAGGTTGTCGCGCCGCTCATCCAGCAGCGCCTCATCGCTGATCGTACCGGGGGTGATGATGCGCACCACCTGGCGCTCCACGGGGCCCTTGCTGGTGGCCGGATCACCGATCTGCTCGCAGATGACCACCGACTCGCCGAGCTTCACCAGCTTGGCCAGGTAGCCCTCCACCGAATGGAAGGGAATGCCTGCCATGGGGATCGCCTTGCCAGCCGATTGGCCGCGGGCGGTGAGGGTGATGTCGAGGAGCTTGGCGGCCTTCTTGGCGTCTTCGTAGAAGATCTCGTAGAAGTCACCCATGCGATAGAACATCAGCTGGTCCGGGTGCTGGTTCTTCAATCGCCAGTACTGCTGCATCATCGGCGTGTGGTCGGAGAGCTCGTTGTTTAGGGCTTCGGCGGGGGCCTGTCTTTTTGACATAGGGGTGTTTGTCTAATACTCAGCGCACATTGACAGGCATTGTCGGGGCCTGAGCGATCTTCGGCAACCGCCCGCGCAGATATCGTGCGGTCATTCTCGGGTCGCTATGGCCGCCGAGCGCCTGAGCGTTTTTGCCCTCAGCATCAGCATCCGTCAGGGACTTTGCGCGGATGTCGTGGATGGTCACGTCAGCCACGCCGGCTTTCTCCCTCGCCCTGGCAAACGCCTCCTTGATTGTGTGGTACGACACTGGCCTTCCGGCGCGTGCGCAGAACAGCGTGAGCGTGCGCACTTTCCTCGGCAGGGCCTTGGCGCGGGCGATCAACTCCTCGAGGTCCGGGGTCATGGCTACGACCAGTTTGGCTCCCGTCTTCTGCTGCACGAACGCCACGCCCTCCGGCGATATGTCCGCCAGGTGGATACTGATCACGTCGCTGATGCGCTGGCCGGTGAGGTATGCCATTTCCAGGATGTTGCGCACGTATGGGCTGCAGGCGGCCAGGATGGCCGAGAACTCGGCATCGGTGATGTACCGGTCGCGCCGCGCCTCCTGATGGCGCCGGACCCCCACGCAAGGGTTGGAATCGACCTCTCCCCATTCCAGGGCGTAGCTGAACACGATGCGGGCCACGGACAGGATGCGGTTGCACATGTTCGGGGTGCCGGCAAGATCGACCTTCACCGCGGCGATGTGCTTCGGCATGACCTGTCTTGGCTCGAACTCCGCGAATATGTCCTTCAGCCTCTCCGCTGCGGCTTCATACTGGGCCACCGTGTTGGCGGCCAGGCGCTTGACCTTGAAGTGGTGCGCCAGGGCTCTGTCGATGAGCTCCGGCATGCCGCCAAGCGCTGCCTGTGAGGTCTTCCGGGCATACTCAAGCAATGACGCCTGGTAGTCCTCGCCCAGGCGCAGCCACTTCCCACCCTTCACCAGGTAGTACGCGCCGTGCTTGTGGTACATGCAAGCCGGCAGGTGCCGATCCTTCTTCCTTGGACGCATGTCCCCTCCTCACGACCCCGTCAGACGCAGCCGGGGCTCCTTCTTCTGCTGCTGGGAAGCCCCCAGCCGGGCAAGCACTACGTCCCGAAGAACCTTCGGGCGCCCATCCGCGCCTATCACGTATCCGAAACGATGATCATCGAGCCAGCGTATTTGCGCGCTGGCGCGGGACCGACCCGTGAGGTCGGCCACTTCCTGCTGGGTCATGAACATGACGATACCTCCCCGCCGGTCATTGCCGGCAGGCTGTGGTGGGGTAGGGGGTTAGAAGTTGCTGTCGCGCCCGAAGGCTTCCCAGAGATACAGCCGGCCCTTCTTGGTGAGGCCGTATCGACTGCGGTAGATCAGGCCAAGCTCCCTGCATATGGTCTGCGAGGTGTGGCCCTGGTGCCATCCGCTGGCGCATTTCAGGACGGCGAATCGAATCACGTCGCGCCTGTCCATCCCGCCGAAGTTGGCGTGACCCCAGGCGGCCTCAAGATCCTCATCGCTGACGAGCTCTTTGATCGGGTCGTCAGCTCGCGCGACGCGCTGTGCAAGACTGAGTTCTCGCATCACTCCCCCTCCTCAGCCTGGCGGGTGGAGAGGATGGCGAACTCGACAGCGTCGTTCACCGTGTAATCGAGGCGCTCGTTGTTGGTTGGGAATTCGACTACCTCCAGTTCGGCATTCAGAAGAGCGACCCAGGCGCCGTCTCGTTCTGCGTTCACCTCGATAGACCACCCATCAGGCAGCTCCCCGCAGGCCCGGTTGATGGCTGCATGAAGCGGAACATCACGTTCCTCTGCGCCGAGCTGTTGGGGTGGAAGGGCGTAGAGTTCTCGGGCTTCGTAGCCTCCGGGGAATGCTTCTGGCTCCCGCTTCACCCAATCGAAGTGGCCGCGGCTGCATTTGGCCCACTCCTCGTCGGTGAAGCGTGATTGCCACGCCACCGGCTTCTGCCCCCTGATCGCGTCGAGCTCGGCGCGGAGCTTGGCATTGTCGTTGGCATACCCTCCGGGAGGTTCGCCGCCGATTGGATCACCCTCGTTGTTCAGGCCGTAAACGTCTCGCTGATAGCGGTCGTTGGCCTTGATCAACTCGGCGCGGAGCTGGTCGCGGTCTTGGTACAGCTCGACGATCTGGTCATGCAGTCGGGCGTTCTGACCAGTCACGCGGCTGCATTCAGATTCCAGGCTGTCGCGTTCCTCGCGGAGCTGGTCGCGCTCGGCGGCCAGATCCAGTACCCACTGCGGGTCGCACTGCATGTCCATCTTCTGGCGCTTGGCATTGCGCGCCAGGCTAAGCAACGGATTAAAGCTCATCGGTCGTTCTCCTGGGGCGGGGTGGGAGCAGGCTTGTTCCAGGCCTGGGCCAGGCCTTCGGTAGTGAAGGCCTCCACGGTGCGGTTGCACTTCGGGCAGATGAGGCTCAGGAACACGGAGTGCTGCAGTCCCATCAGCTCGCCTTCGTATCCGCAGTGGCACGGCTTGATCTTCTCGCTCATGCATCACCCCCATTCCCCGCCTCAGTTGTAACCCCCTGGTTTACACCTGCCAGGTGCGGGTTCAGGCGCAGGTCGCTCTCCCGAGGAAATGATTTGCACGGACCGGAGAGTCCGCAAACGGCGCAGGTACGCGGATAGGGCTTCCCTTCAGCCATGAGCACGCGCTGACACGTTTTGCCCACAAACTCAACTGTGTGCGGTTGCTGGACAGCCTGCTGCTGTTCGGATGCAGGCGGGGTGGGGGCGCCTTCGACGAAAGCTCGCAGCTCTTTCACGAAGCCGTGCTCTGTCTCCGGTTCGAACGATGCGAAGCCTTCATCCATGCCCATGCAGTAGCGCCGCTCCAGGCAGAACTCGACCATGCCGACCAGGGTTGAGCGGGCCTCCTCGGACATCTGCTCCAGCACCCCAGCAGCAGGCGGGGCGGAGAGCGCGGCGATAATGCTGCTAGCGGGGTCGTCGCCCAGCTCGATCCCAGCCCGAGACAGGCGCGACAGTAGATTCCTAGCGACGTGCAACTCGGAAAACTGTGCGCGGTAGTGCTCGACCATGGCGGCCGCCATGCGCTCGTGCTGGGCGACGGTCATCAGGGGCAGATACGGGTCTTCCCTATGCGCATTTCTTTGTTCAGCTACCTGCCGGTCCTCCGTATAGCTGCCATTCTCCGAGCGCCACGCCACCACCTCCGGCTGCTCCCCCTGCACCTGCGCGGCGGGAGGGGTGGAAAGCAGCGGGCCAAGCCATTCGAAGTCGCCCGAGAAGACGGCCAGAGCATCCCAGCGGCTGAATTCGTCCTCGCTATTGCTGCAATGCAGGTTGCAGATCAGCTCATCGCCATCCGTGTCGATCTCGACGAGTGCCGGGCGGCTATCTTCTTCTCCGAGACGGAATCCCCTGATGTAGTAGGCACCGGGAACGGTCGGTTTCTGGTTGGTCCAGCTGCTCATGGAATACGCTCCCATACGTTCTTGTCAGCCAGCGCCTCGTGGCTGGCGTAGGTGGATTTCATGTCGATGCCCTGGAGCTCGCACTGCTGGCCGTCGTCGGCGATGACCAGATAGCGGTGGCGAGTGGGGATGTGCAGGTAGCGAGGTGCGCCCCGGGCTAGGGCATCGGTCTGGAGCTTTCTGGCGCCGTCGGTGAACATGGCTCAGCCCTCCGAGTTGGTTTGCTCAACCAGCAAGTAGATCGTGTGGAAGAAGAGCCACGCCCGATTGGTGCGCTCGCTCTGGTAGCGACCGTCCTTGTACGAAATCGGCAGGCCGCGCTTTCTTGCCTGCCGCTCGAAAGCATCCCTGCGCCGCTGTGTGGCTGATTCGGAGAGACCGGTCATGGCTGAATCCTCCGGAAGCTGATCGCCCAAACCCAGGGGTTGGCGTGCCAGCTGCCGGTTCCGTTGATCGACTCCCACAGGAAACCGAACGCGCCCTTGGCGGTGTCGCCCCAGCAGCCGATATCGGTACAGGCCTGCCGTGCATGGTCGCAGGGTTCACCCTTCACGCCCTCGGCCAGAGCCTGCTCCTCGCTGATCGCCTGCAACCGCTCCACGCGCACGTCGGTGATCTCCAGCAGGATGCGGGAGGCCCAGCGGGGCATGTGGATGCTGGGGCGCCAAGGTATCTCGGACTCCTCGCCCTCCCAGCATGGCAGTGGGTCAGCGCGGTACACGATCTCGGCTTCGGCGCGGTCATCCTCTGGCACGTTGGCGCCGCGGAAGTCGTTGATGAAGTGGGTCTCGCGCACCCACAGCCGGTCGCCAGGTTTCCCATATGGGCACGCCACGCGCTTGGTCTTGCTGCACGGGATTGGAGATGCCAGTGCGGCGCTACGTGGGCCGTTCTCGTTCTGGCCGTAGTTGCTCCCGTTCCAGCAGAAGTTGCCGCTGGTATCGATGTAGGGCTGCGGCTTGATCACACGCCGCGTTACCGTCTTCCGGCCTTCCAAGATGGCGCGGACCATGGGGCCGCTGAAGATGATCGGGCGATCTTTGCGCTGAAGGGCGGTCATGGCAGCAGCTCCGCGGGGATCTGGACTTCGTCGCCGAGGTTGGCGGCCACGATGGCGCGGCAGGCGGCGATTAGCAGCGTGTCACCGTGCGCCATCGCATATGGGCGCCATACCTGCGCCAAGCATCCGGCGTCGGCGCGCTTTTCTGTATCAGCTGCGTACTGAGTGCGCACCATGCACTTCTCAATCAGTGGGCCGCCCTGGCTCCAGTCAGTGGAGGGGAGATAGCGGCCAGCGATCTGACCATTGATGAGGACGTGTGGGTGATCTCCGACGATCCTTGTGATGTGCTCTCCGACCGCAATGCCGACAGCCCAATCCAGCGCCGCGCCAATCAGCTCGGCTGTACGTACAGTTTTCATCTGGGTCATGCTGCTTGCTCCTCATCCAGCTGGCGGAAGACGGGGAGGGCGCCGGCTAGAGTGCGAACCCTGGCCATTGCGTCCTCTTCGTAGCCCCAGATGTTGGTGTCGTTGAAGCGCTGCGGCCCGAGCAGGTTCGACCCGATAGGCTGGCCCGTGCTGATGTAGTCCCGGAAGCGCTCAACCAGATTTCGAAGCGTCCCGCCGCTGGTGAAGCCGTACCACTCATTCCCGAAGGAAGTTGGGTGGGTGTAGATGCGCTTCCTGGTGTAGTAGTCGTGGAACCAGACCCTGCCGCGCGCATCGACTTCCATGCGGGAGACGTTGCCGGTGTGTCTGCAGCGGAAGAACTGGCGGCCATGCTCGGAGATGATCCGGATGGCCTGGTTCACTTGCTCAGCGCGCTGCTGCTTCGCTGTGAGGCTCTTCGACTGGCTCATGCCGGCACCGCCTCCCGGGCAGGTTCCCGGATGTCAGCTGCGTTGATGCGGATGATTCCGAGCCCGCAGGCGATGTGGTGCTCGAGCTTCGCGCCGCGCGATTTGCTCCAGTTCGGCAGCAGGGCGATGGTGTCGCAGGTCACGAGCTCCCGGATGTCAGCCTTCATGCAGTCGCGCCAGCAGGCGTTCGGTTCGGGGTTGATCTCGGCAGGGTTGACCACGTCGAAGCCAAGGGCCCGCAAGCGTGCAGCCTCTGCGTGGAAGGCGGGGAAATTCAGCTCGGGGAGCCCAGTCATCGGGCCTGCCAGGTAGATTCGGCGCATGGTGTATCCCTCCAGCGCTGCGCGCAGAGTGGGTTGGGGATGGGGTGGGGTTACTGGAGCTGTTGCAGGAGGCGCTGGCCGATCCAGCGCACGACTGGAACCGCCTTGCTGTTGCCGATGGCCTTGTAGCGCGGACCGTCTGGGCATTCGTCCGCCGGCTTCCCGCGCCAGGGGATCAGCGTGTAATCGTCGGGGAAGCCCTGCAGGCGCTCGCACTCGCGTGGGGTGAGCCGGCGAACTGCTGGGCCAATCATCGCAGCCGCATAGCCTTGGCCAGGCTTTCCGCCGTGCCCCTTCAAAGTACAGGCAACGTCGTGGGTCGTTACCTCGGCGCGCTGGTTCTCGTGGAAAGCCAGCACAGCGTTCTCCTGGCCGTTGTTCCTGCCCAGTGTGTGCGCCTGGTCGATCTGCACGCATGGATCTTGGGTGCCGTGCACTGCGATTAGGTGGCTATGGCCGTGGTTCAGGTCTTGCCCGCTGCATCCCTGGAGTCGCCCGTAGGAAGCGTCAAGAGTTGCGGCAGTCAGCGGGATGTCATCGCAGCTGTAACCACCACCCTTCCTGCCGCCGCCGGTGATGGTGGGGGCTACGCAGAAGGTTTCGGTGGCGAAGTCGTTGCGCAGACCATGGGCGTTCAGTGCGCCGGCCTGGAACAGGCTGCCGCTCTGGTTCTCGCCGCCGAAGGCAGGTATGCCCGCTGTCACCTCGACGGCCGGCCCTTCATCGCCCTCGCAGTTGGGGCAGCCCCACGGGCCGACACTCAACTCGAGGATGGTTCCGCATCCGCACTGGAGCGCAGGGCCGAAAGGAGCGCGTCCGGCAAGGTCTTGCCCCTCGCCTCGGCGCGGCGGAGTATCCCGGCGCACGCCTTCTGGCTCAAAAAGTACCGCGGCGGGATCGAACCCTCTTCGAGCACTTGCGACAACGAACACACGGCGGCGTCGTTGGGCCAGTCCGAAATATTGGGCATCCAGCACCCGCCATGCGGCTGTTCTGCGGGGTCCATACACACAACCAGCGTTCGTCCATTTTCCCCCTGACGGCTGGAGCGCATCGGATTCGCCCACCAGGGCGCCGAGGAAGCAGCCGAAGGCGTTGGCTTTGTCGGAGAGGACACCGGGGACGTTTTCCCAGACGACAACGCATTCGTCTCCGGCGGGGCGAACATGGTCAATTGCATCTGCAAGCTCCACGAATTTGATGGTGAGGGCGCCTCGCTTGCCGGCCAGGCCGGCGCGCATACCTGCAACGCTAAAGTCCTGGCAGGGCGTGCCGCCTACCAGCACTGGCGGCGCGGGTATCTGCTCCAGCAGCACCTGTCGCGCGAGCTGGGTCATGTCGCCCAGGTTCTGCACCTCCGGCCAGCGATGAGCCAGGACGGCGCTGGGGAATTTCTCGATCTCGGCGAACCAGGCGGCCCTCATCCCCAGCGGGTGCCAGGCCACGCTCGCGGCCTCGATGCCGCTGCACACCGATCCGTATGTGAGCTTCATGCTTTCTCCAGGTCGATCGCATCCTTTCCGCTGGTGCGGATGGATGGTGTGGGGTAGGTTTTGGATTCCGGCGAGGGGCCGGCACAAGGAGATGGTGATGAGGTGTTACATCTGCGAGACGCAGGCTGTAGAAGCGCAAAAGACTGGCGACGGCGAAAACATCAACTGCCCGGACTGCGGCGAGTACGCGATATCAGGCACCGCCGTATCGATGCTCCTGAAGGATCTTCGCGTATTTAACCTGGCGAAGAGTCGCGAGTGGCTGGCTGAAGAGCGCGCGCAAGGGCATCTAAGGCCGATGATCAACTCCGCCAACAACCTCTGGTAGATCAGGCAGCTTCATCTGCGTCGATTCGAGCAGCTTCATCTGCGCCTGATTGAATGAGCTTTCGCGCCACGCTTTCCGATATCGTTATTTCGTGGCGCGGCACGGCAAGGAAGCGCTTGGCGCCCTCTGGCCCGAGAGCATGGATGTTCATGATCAGCAGCTGGATGCACTCGGCGATCTCGCTGATGGCGCCCCAGTTCATGAGGTCACGGAGCATCGCCAGGATGCCTGGTCGCACGCGGTGCCGGAGCTCAACCTCGCCGCGCTCCTTGCGCCGCGCTGCTGCGTCGGCTGATCGTTGCTGGCTGGTCTTGGCCATGTTCAGCGTGTCTCCGGGAACTGGATTTCGAACTGCTGGCAGACCTTCTTGAAGATTCGCGGGTCCAGCTCGCTCGCCTTGATGGCTTCCCGCCGCGTCAGCCCGATGGCCAGGTATGCGCGAAGCTTGGCGGCGTGGACCTCATAGCGTGCCAGGTGGGCGCGGCCACGGCCTTCGGGGAAGGTGATCTCGTGCTCCTCGGCCAGAGACACTAGGCGCTTCCTGCTGATGCCGGTCAGCTTTTCGACCTCGGTGATGCAGTGGGTCTTCGCCAGCTCCCGCACCCGGGTCATCTTCTCTTCGTCCTGCACTGCCTGGATCTGCCGCCGGCTCATGATCTCGATGTCGAGCGTCTTTCCTTTTCGGGCCATCAGCTTGGCGTAGCGCCTGGGGAACCGATCCCGGCGGCGCTCCCCAGCATGGCCACCTGCTGCTCGTGGCTGCGGATGCAGCCGGTGGAGAGCATCACGCCACCTGCTGCGCCGGATGGCGCTTGAAACGCATGACGCACAGTCCTGAGCGAAGCGAGATGTGCTCGGGCTGGGTGTAGCCGAAGCGGCGGGCGAGGGCGGCGGTGTCGCGCATGTTCTTGCCGGCGAACTCTTCGATGTCGGCGGCGGGGTGCTGGCGCTGCTGCATGTCATTCTCCTTGGCGAAGCAGGTGTGTGAAGTGGAAGGCGTTGCGAAGGGAGTTGGTTACCTCGCGGCCGAAGTCGGCCCAGGCCCGCCAGGTTCCGGCGGACCACTCGATGCAGAGCACGGTGAGGCCGTGGCGGTTGCGCACGCGCACCGGCTTCCTGTCGCGGAATGCCTGGGCCATGGCGGCGCGCACCTTGGCCAGGAAAACGGGGTTCATGATCGAGGTTGCGGTCAGCACGTCGCTCTCCTGGATGTGGATTGACTGGGAGGCCGGATGCCCCGGTGGCCAGCCGGTCGTTGCCGCGCGCGGCGTCATGCGTTGCGCGGTGGCGCCCCGTGTCGGTTCGGGGTTAGGTGCAGGCGGCAGGCGCTTCCCTGCTTGCATCTGGACTAGCCATTCCTGGCCCCGGACTCGCCTGCGAAAGCTTTCCGGTACGTCTTGGTGAGGTGGCCGTCCACGACGCGGCCACGCTTGAGCAGGATGCGCGCCAAGGCGGCTCGATCCTTCTTGCTGCTGCCGGCCTGCCTGAGCAATCCGAAGTAGCTGTTGGCGGTTTCCAGCAGCTCTTCTTCTGGCGCCTGTGCTACTCGGCGCAACGCTTGAGCAACCGATTTCTTCCGCGTGGTTCTGCGCCAGGGCTTGATCACGTGCCCAACGAAGTCGACGCCACGATCTACCGGCTGCAGGATGGTTTTCTTCGGGTTCAGCTTCACGCCCAGGGTGGGCAGGAAGGCTTCTATCTGCGCCAGCCAGTCGTTCAGTTGCCGTGGTGACTCGTGCAGCAAGATGAAGTCGTCGACGTAGCGGATGTAGTGCCGAGCCTTGAGCTGGTGCTTCGCGAACTGGTCGAGGGCATCCAGGAAGACGTTGGCGAAGAACTGTGACGACAGGTTGCCGATGGGCAGCCCCAGGTGAGCGGGCTGAGTAACCAGGCGCTTGTGCTGCGGCACCCTCGCGAAGAGGTGGCGCGGGCTGCGCACCTCGTAGTTCTCGCGCGGATCGTGCATCAGCACCTGCAGGGCGAGTTGTTTCCACCACGGATCAGCAACCCTCTTCGCCAGCTGGCCGGCCAGCACGCGCTTGTCGATGCTGACGAAGAAGTTGGCCAGGTCGCACTTCAGGTAGTGAACCGGTTTCGACCAGTTCTGGGTGGCACTTCGGATCTTCTGCTCAAGGCGCTTTGCGGCGTAGAGCGTCCCGCGCCCGGGTATGCAGGCACAGCTGTCCGCTACGAAACTGCGTTCGATCCCGGGACCGATGCGGTTGTACAGCAGGTGGTGCACGATGCGGTCCCGGAAATCTGCTGCCCATACCTCCCGGGCTTTTGGCCTGGCGACAACGAAGCAGATCGACTTGCCGGGAGCGTAGGTGCCTACCTGCAAATCCTCGTAGAGGGTCAGCAGGTTCTCTTCCAGGCTTTCTGCGAACTTCAGCGCGCTGGCGGTGTTGCTCTTGTGCCGGCGGCAGTCGTAATAGGCCTGGACCAATTCTTCGAAAGGAAACATCGCAACACCTGCATCTGCGGACGGCGCGGACGCGAAACTCGTTGTTCTTGTCGTTGTTGTTCGTGTTGCCGTCGGTAAAGTTCGTGTTGAAGGCGTTGTTGGACGAGTACTGCGACATGCCTTGCTATCTACGTCGCCCAGCCGATTGCTCAGCCGAGAAACTGCGCCGGACCTACCAGGCGGCCTGGCGGTATCCGTGATGCGCATGGCGGTGCCCGATGGGCAGCGGCAAGACCAGATTCAGCGCTCAGGCTTGGCGGCCGTAGCCATCACGCAGCGGGCGCGGTTGCGAATTTCCCTTTCCAGGCGTTGGCCTGTTTTCCTATTGACGCGGTGAGCTGCATGGCTGCAGCGTGCTGCTTGAGGCTGATGAAGCGCCGATTGGCCAAGGCGCGAAGCAGGTAGTTCACCATACAGATGCTCTCCAGCAACTGGTTCAGGTGCGGCACCTTGTCCTTCGCCATGTTGGCGCGCCCGATCAGCACCATGATCTGCAGAGCCTCATCACGTAGCTTCGAGCCAATGACCTGTTTCAGGTCTCGCGGGATGTTGCGCACGAGATCAAGGGTAAGGCCGAGCAGTTCTTCGGCCGCTTTGTGGATCTGCAGTTCGGTGTGCATGGCCATCCTGGCCTCCTCGTGGTCGTTCCTGACCAAATGAATGGATTAGCGAATGAATCTGCGGACGGCGCGGACGCGAAACTCGACGTCCTTGGCGTAGTAGTCCGTGCCGCCGTCGGTAAAGCCCGTGAGGAAGGCGCTGAGGGACGAGAACTGCGAGCTGCTCCAGTACCACGTAGCGCTGAACAGCTCCGGCACATTCGCCCAGGCCATCATCAGTTCGGCTTGGGAGGGCAGGTAGAAGTCGGCATGCCCATCGGCCTCGACGGAGGCCGCGTACTCGGCAGCGGAGTGGCTACCTTCTTCGAGCAAGGCCTTGGTGTTGGCCAGGCCATCCCACTTGCTGGTGGCCTTGGACTCGTCGCCGTAGCCACCCCACTTGATGTCCTTGGCGTCTTCCTTGGCCCAGATGAGGTAGTAGTCCGGATGACCGTCACGCCCTCGGAACAGGCCGCCGTTGATCCCGCCTTGTCCGGGCCACTCGGCGCCGAGCGGCGGCACATCGGAGGGAGTGGACTGGTCTTGCTGGTCTTCGAGAAGGGCCATCGCATACGTGGCGAACTGATGGTCGCTGGTGGTGATGGTGGTTCCGTTTGCGTTGATGGTAATGAGGATCATGGCAACTCCAAAAAGGAATGAAGGAGCGGATTACTGAATGATGGGAATCTTGCGGACGGCGCGGACGCGAAACTCGCCGTACTTGCCGTTGAGGCCCGTGTAGCCGACGGTAAAGGTCGTGTCGAAGGCGTAGCCGGACGAGTACTGCGAACTCGACCAATACCAGTCATCTTCGAAACCATCGATCTCACCGGCCTGCTTGGCGGCGTACAGGGTGGCCAGCTCCAGGGCGGACGGGATGAACGCGCCCTCCGCGATCTCCAGGACGCGAGCGGCGATGGGGCTGCCAGCCTCGGCCATGGCGGTGGTGTTCGCAGCGCCGTCGCGGTAGCTGGTGGCGCCGGAGACGTTCTGGCCGTACTTCCCCCACTCGCCGGTGAACTCGTGCTCCTTGCCCATGGCGACATAGGCGTACTCCACACCGTTGAGCCAGGTGCGCGAGTAGAAGATGCCGTCAGCCAGGCTCTGGCCAATGGCGGGAAGGTCTGCTGCTTTGATTGCGGTGATGGTCATTGCGGTTTCCTTGTCGGTGGTGGTCTACATCCCAAGCAGCCCTCGCAAGAAGGCTGCTCAGTGATGCTTTCCCGCAAACCTCCGCGCCGGTAACCGGTGGCGGACGCATTGCGTATTTCGGTGACGTCCACAGGGTTCAAACGCCGTCTGGCACCTGTGGATCTCTGCTGGTTGTTAAAGAGCGGCGCCCTTTCGGGCTGGCCGGCGGTGTTCTGCTGGCGTGAAGCAAATATAAGTCAGCTTATTTTATTCAGTCAATAAGCAATCTTATATTTTTGAAATGCCGTTGATGATGGCGATTGGCCGAATTACTGTACGAATATCCAGTACAAAGGAGTAAGCCAATGGCCAAGCAGAACCAGCAGAAGCAGACCGAACGCCGCGTGATGACCAGCCGCGAGCGCCTGGGATTGAGGGTGTCGGAGATGATCAATTCGCCTTCCGCGCAGCTGAACCGGCGCGTGACGATCCACCGCCTGGACACGGACGAGGATCAGGCGTGGGAGGAGGTGCTGGAGCTGCTCGGCGAAACGGATGGCCTGGAGATGACCTTCAACGACGACGGCACCGTGACGCTGCAGTGGGCGCAGCAGGAGGAGGAGGGTGAGCCGTTGCCGAGCGATGGATGGGCGGATGACGAGGTGAAGGTGCTGTGGAGGGATTCGACAGAGAAGCCGGCGCCATTCTGAGCACCATTAAATGAAAAGCCCCTCAAGTGAGGGGCTGGGCTTTCATCGGTTCAGGCTGGGCGGATGTTGTATCCCAGTCTATCCATTGAGCGGTGGCTCGAACCGGCCATGGCAATGGGATGTAGTGCTCGAGCAACTCGTCTCGGTCGTACATCGAGGCCATAACCTCATTACGAACCATCAGCTCCAGCGCACGAAGATGAGGCGGCTCATCGGCTTCAATTCTGCGCACTGCACTCCACATCTCTCGGAAGGTCTTGTCCGAGGGTTGTGCCTCTCGCTCGAGCCGCTCTTCAAGCTCAAGGAATCGCTTACGCAAATCGCAATGAAGAGAGAACCGCTGCCCAGTGCCGACGATGAGATCCAGTGCCGAGAAAAACGCAACGGTCATACCGCAGGCGACGCTGACGCTTGAGGGAAGCCCGGAAATGAAGCTGACTGCGGAACTGGAGCCGAGGAAAAGGCCAACGAAGGAGGTGAAGCGTCCCCATCTGAGGAAGAAAGCAGCTCTCCTGGCGTTGTAGCGAATGTTTCGCTGCAAGTAGAAGCAGATCTCGTGGCGCTTCGTCTCTACATCGTTGGCTTCGGTCATGGCTTAGGTCTCGGAGGCCTAGGAACCGGCCTGCTCTCCTGGATGGTGGAGGATCCCCCGCCGTAGTCTTTTCTCCCCCCAGCCGTCTTGGGTTGGGGTTTCGCGATTCGGCTGAGGTCGCGTCGGTGGCTGCGGGGTTGGGGCATCTTTCTTGTCGCTCATCAGCATAGCTCCTTCTTGCTATTTTTACGCCAAGCGGTCCCCGTTACGCACATCCAGGTAGCCGCGGAACACCAAATTCTTCTTCATACTCGCTTTGCTACACCCGCCTAGCATTCCACACCAATAGCACCCGAGCCTGTATGTAGGTCTCCTCGATCCGGATGTCCTCCGGAGGGTGCAGCGGGTTGTCGGAGAGCATTTTGAAATGCTCGGCGCCCTTCAACTGTAGTCGCTTGATGTAGAACAGGCCCTGGTAGGTGAAGGCGTAGATGCCGTCGCCGGTGAATTCGCGGATGCTGGCGTCGACGATGAGAGGGTCGAGGTGCTTGATGGTGGGCGCCATCGATTCCCCATCGCCGGTGATCATTTTGAGGTGCGCTGGGTCCTGGTACTTCACACCAAGCTCGCGCAGGTGCTCCTGGCTGACGATGACGTCGCGGAGCATCTCGGGATATTCGCGCACGAGTTTGCCGCTACCCATGGCGCCGCGGACGTCGTAGTGAGCGATGCTGATTTCGTCGCCTCGTATGGGTCGCCTGGAGAAGTCGGCCCTGATGACGTTACCGCTCGGTTCTACCACGCCGTCCACAGGCTCTTCGGCGGCGCCCAGCAGGCGCTCCCGGGCTTCCTTCGATAGAGCTTTGCCGGCCTTGGTGGCGAGCATGGCTCGGACCAGGTCAGCAGGGGTCTTTCCTGCTCCTGCTACAGCAGTGTTCGCCCGCTCAATGTCTGCCCCCGGGCCTTCTCCGCTTCCGCTAGAAAGCCAGGACGGATCAACGCCGCACACCTCCGCGATCTTCAGCAGGTGCACGCTCTGTAGGTTGTCGCCGCGCTCGAGCTGGGAAATCACGGGCTGAGAAACGCCCACCCGCTCCGCGAGTTGCCTCTGAGTCATGCCGCCGAACTCGCGCGCCTGTTTTATCCGATCTTTGAGATAGCTCATGCGCGCCAATCTATAAGTGCACTTATACGCTTGCAAATAAGATTCCTTATTCATACATTATAAGCACGCTTATTTTGAGGGGCAGCGAATGACCGCTATCCAAAGGCTGGTCGATCACTTCGGCGGCCAAACCAAGACAGCTCAGGCTCTGGGCGTCTCTCAAGCAGCAGTCTCGTACTGGCTGTCTGGCATCCATTCCATCAGCGCCGAGCATGCGTTCAAGGCTGAGGAGGTTACGGGAGGGCTTGTGACCGCCAAGGAGCTCTGTGCTCGCGAGAAGTCATCCAAGGTCGCCTGACTGGCGCCATCCACGAATACAGGATGGCGTGCCACGTAGCGCGCCGCCACGGAAAGAAGAGCGAGGTTTTACGATGGACAGGTTTCTGCGGTCTTGCCACGACACGGTGAAGGACAACGACGCGAAGCAGCTGGCGGCCCAGATGGGCCTGCCCCATGTCAGCCTGCTGCAGCGCGCCAACCCCGACAACGACGCCCACCGCCTCACGATCAACCACCTCTACACGATGCTGCTGCACACGCAGGACTTCCGGGCTCTGGCGGCGCTTGCCGACGAGTTCGGATTCCGGCTGGTGCAGAAGGAGGAGGCCGAAGCTAAGGCGCTGTCGAGCGCGGTACTGGGCATGCATGCCGAGGTAGCGGACGTTACTCGCGCCGTGGCTGATGCTCTGGCCGACAACCGTGTGACCGAGATGGAGAAGAAGATGATCCACCGGGAGATCACTGGTGCCCGTGAGGCGCTGGATGTCTTGGAAGCCTCGGTGAAGGTGGCCTGATGAGCACCGTGATCATGTCGGCCTGCTGGCCGCTCCAGGGAATGACGGCCACCCAGAAAGCCGTGTTGATCTCGCTGGCGGACAACGCCAACGACGAGGGCGTGTGCTGGCCGTCGGTATCGAACATCTCGCTGCGCACCTGCCTGTCGGAGCGTGCAGTGCAGGGCGCTATCAAGTGGCTGTGCAGTGTTGGGGCCCTGGCCACCAGTGACCGCACCGGTCGCTCCACCGTGTACACGGTGACCCCCGAAGCATATGCACCCCCGCAGGAGCTGCACCCCCGCAGCAAATGCACCCCCGCAGATGGTGCGGGTC
>NZ_QKRU01000025.1:0-91737 GCF_003234055.1 Pseudomonas sp. 57B-090624 | reverse complement strand
TCCCCCGCCAGCCGGCCCGTGCCGCCCTGGTGCGTGCTGGTGGTCGACGACGACCCGGAGGTCCACGCCGTGACGCGCCTGGCCTTGCGCGGCTTCGAGTTCCAGCAGCGGCCGCTGGAGCTGCTTTCGGCCTATTCGGCGGCACAGGCGCAGGCGATCTTCCGCCAGCGCGACGACATCGCCCTGGCCCTGGTGGACGTGGTGATGGAGTCCGAGCACGCCGGGCTGGACCTGGTGCGCTACCTGCGCGAGGCCTGTGGCAACCGCATGACGCGCCTGGTGCTGCGCACCGGCCAGGCCGGGCAGGCGCCGGAGGACCAGGTGATCCGCGAGTACGAGGTGGACGACTACAAGGAGAAGACCGAGCTCACCACGCAGAAGCTGCGCACCCTGCTGTATTCCATGCTCCGCGCCTACCGTGACCTGGGGGTGATCGACGCCCAGCGCAAGGGCCTGAGCAACGTGCTGGAGGCCTGCGCCCAGGTGCAGAGCGCCGCCACGCTCAAGCTGTTCTCCTCCACGGTGCTGGAGCAGCTGACCTCGCTGCTGTGCCTGGGGGAGTCCGCGCTCTACTGCCTGATCCGCACCGACGACCACGAGCCGCAGACCCGCACCCTGGCGGCCACCGGCGAGTTCGTCCACTACGAGACGAATGCGGCGCTGGAGAACCTCCCGGCCGAGGTGGCCCGCCGCTTCGACCAGGTGCTGGCGCAGGGCGCCTCGCAGCATTTCGACGACGCCTACGTGCTGTTCCGGCGCAACGACCGGGGCGTCGCCAGCCTGCTCTACGTCACCCACATCGAGCCGCTCAGCACGCTGGACCGGCAACTGCTGGAAATCTACGTGCGCAGCGTGGCGATCACCTTCGAGAACATCCACCTGATGGAGGACCTGCAGGCCACCTCCAAGGAGCTGGTCTACACCCTGGCCAACGCCGTGGAGGCCCGCAGCAAGGAGACCGGCGCCCATGTGCAGCGCGTGGCGCTGTTCAGCGAGCTGCTGGCGCGCCTGCACGGCCTGCCCGAGCGCGAGGTGCAGCTCATCCAGCACGCATCGCCCCTGCATGACATCGGCAAGGTGGCGATCCCCGATGCCATCCTGCACAAGCCCGGCAAGCTCGACGACGAGGAGTGGGCGCTGATGAAGAAGCACGTCGACTACGGCGTGGCCATCCTCCAACGCTCGCGCCGCGAGCTGATGCGTGTCGGCGCGTTGATCGCCGGCAGCCACCACGAGCGCTGGGACGGCCGCGGCTACCCGGGGGGGCTGGTCGGCGACGCGATCCCCCTGTGCGGGCGCATCGTCGCCCTGGCGGATGTGTTCGATGCGTTGGGTTCGCGGCGCAGCTACAAGGAGCCCTGGACGTCGGAACAGGTGCTGGAGCTGGTCCGTTCCGAGCGGGGTGCCCATTTCGACCCGCACCTGGTCGACCTGCTGGTGGCCCATCACGACGAGTTCCTGGCCATTCGCGAGCGCTACCCGGACGAGCCGCATCCATGAATGCGGCACCGGCGCGCATCGGTCGCAGCCTGTCCTCCAGCCTGGTCCGCATCAACCTCCTGTGCGCCTGCCTGCTCGGGCTGGCCATCAGCGTGGTGCAGGTCAGCCTCGACTACTACCGCGCCCGCGAACAGCCGGAGGAGGACATGCAGGCGCTGTTCAGCCTGGTCCGCGAGCCGGTCACTGCGGTGGTCTTCAGCCTCGACCCGCGCACCGCCGGCGACCTGCTCAGCGGCATGCTCAAGCAGCCGGCGCTGGCCTCGGCGCGCATCCTCCTGCCCGAGGGGCGGGTCTTTGCCGAGCACAGCCGCGAGCTGGGCGAGCAGGGCGGGCGACGCCTCAATGACCTGCTGTTCGGCGCCACCCGTCACTACGCCTGGCCGTTGCAGGCGGACCTGCCCGGCGCCGGCCAGCGTGAGGAGCTGGGCACCCTGCAGGTGGAGGTGGACACCTACCGCTACGGGCACGACTTCCTCGACCGTGCCTGGGTCACCCTGCTGAGCAGCCTGTTCTATGCGCTGGCGATCTCCGCCATCCTGCTGCTGGTGTTCTACCTGCGGGTGACCCGGCCGCTGCGCAGCCTGATCCTGTCCATTGCCCGGGTGGACATCGACGACCCGGAGAACACCCGCCTGCAGGAGCCCCCCGGCCACGCCGACAACGAGATCGGCGTGCTGGTGCGCTCGACCAACCAGCACCTGCAGGCCCTCGGCGACAACCTGCGCCAGGTGCGCGAGGCCGAGGGGCGCTTGCAGTTCCATTCCGAGCAGCTCGAATCCACGGTCGCCGAGCGCACCCGCGAGCTGTCGCGCAGCGTGCAGCAGTTGCAGGCGGCGCAGCGGCAACTGATCGAGTCGGAGAAGCTGGCGGCCCTGGGCGGGCTGGTGGCCGGGGTGGCCCACGAGGTGAACACACCCCTGGGCATCGCGGTGACCGCCTCCTCGGTGTTGTCCGAGGCGCTGGCGGACCTGCGCACGCAGTTCCAGGCGCAGACCCTGACCAGCGACAGCTTCCAGGCGCTGCTGGAGCTGGCCCAGGACAGCAACGCCATGCTGGCCAGCAACATCGCGCGTGCGGCCAAGCTGATCAGCGACTTCAAGCAGACGGCCGTGGACCAGGTGTCCGAGGCGCGTTGCGAGTTCGAGGTGCAGCAGGCGCTGGAGGCGCTGATCGCCAGCCTGCACCCGGAGACGCGCAAGGTGCCGGTGACCGTGGAACTGGACTGCGAGAGCGGCCTGCACATGCGCAGCCTGCCGGGGGTGCTGACCCAGGTGGTGGCCAACCTGATCATCAACAGCGTGCGCCATGCTTTCGCCGATACCCCCGAGGCACGCATCACGCTGCGCATACGCAGCCAGGGGGAGGGCGTGGAGCTGGACTACCGCGACAATGGCTGCGGCGTACCGGCGGCGTTGCACGAGCGGATCTTCGAGCCCTTCTTCACCACCCGCCGTGGCACGGGGGGCACGGGGCTGGGCCTGAACATCGTCTACAACCTGGTTACCCGCAAGCTCCAGGGGCGCCTGGAATTCCACTCCGAAGAAGGTGCCGGGGTGCATTTCCTGCTCTGGTTGCCACGCCGGCTGGAGTCCGCCGAGCCGGCCTGAAACGCATCTGCCATCCGGAGGGATCTCGATGAAGTCGACAGCTGTCGCGGTGCTGCTGGCCTGGCTGCTGCCGGGGCTCGCCTGCGCCGAACGCGTGACCATCGCCGCCGAGGACGACTGGGCACCCTATTCGGTGATCGGCCAGGACGGCACTTCGCCGCAGGGCTTCGCCGTCGACCTGGTGCGCGAGGCCTTCGCCACCCAGGGCGTGGAGGTGGACTTTCTCACCGTGCCCTTTTCCCGTTGCCTGTTCTACGCCCAGGGCACGCGGGCGGTGGGCTGCTTCGACGTGACCATCACCGAGGCCAATCGCGACCAGTACATCTGGCACCCGACGCCACTGTTCGAGGAGGGCCTGGCGATCTTCGGCCGCGCCGATGATCCGCACACCGGGATGGGCGCCAAGGACCTGGCCGGCAAGCTGGTGGGCATCACCAACGGCTACACCTACCCGACCTCCTTCATGGAGGACCCGGCCATCCGCCGCCACAGCGCCAACTCCGACAGCCAGCTGCTGCAGATGCTGGTGGCCGGGCGCCTGGACTACATCCTGCTCAACACCATGCCCGGCTACATGCGCATCGAGCAGGACCCCGACCTGCGCGGCAAGGTGAAGCTCACGGGGGTGCTGCAGACCGATGGCTTCTGGGTGGCGTTCTCCAAGGCCCACCCCGACGGCGCGCGCATGGCCAAGGCCTTCGAAACAGGCCTCCAGGCCCTGCACAAGAGCGGGCGCTACGCGAGCATGGAGGCGGACTTGCGCAAGCGTTACCAGCATTGATGGGGTGCCCCCGACCCCCAACGGCACATGCCGCAGGTTGGCGCCGAGCGCAGCGAGGCCCGACACAACCCTGTCCGGTCTCGCTGCGGGCGCTCTTTGTGGGAGCGGCTTCGGCCGCGAAGGACTTGCAGTCGGCATATGGCTGAGTGTGGTCGGATATCCCATCGCGAATGAATTCGCTCCCACGAGGCGTGGCATGCGTATGGGCTGGAAGGTCGCTTGGTGGATGAAAAGAGCGCCATCCACCCTACACACCGGTCAGCGCCCTACAACGGCACGGCGTCGCTGGTGTCTCCCGTGGGAGCGGCTTCAGCCGCGAAGGACTTGCAGCCGGCACGTGGCGGCGAGTGGCCGGGTATTGCATCGCGAATGAATTCGCTCCTACGGGAATGACGGGTAGGGGGATTTCAAGGGGGTTGCCGGCTCGTTAGACTGGCCGCCTCTTCCCGCTTCGATGGCCGACCCCATGGCACTGCACACCTGGCTGATCTACCTGCTGGCCGTTCTCGGGCTTTCCCTCACGCCCGGGCCGAATGCCTTGCTGGCGCTGTCCCACGGGGCCTTGCACGGGCACCGTCGGGCGCTGTTCACCATTGCCGGGGGCGCACTGGGATTCGTGCTGATCATGGCGCTGTCGATGTTCGGCATCGGCGCGTTGCTCAAGGCGTCGGCCGAGGCGCTGACGGTGCTGAAGATCGCCGGCGGCCTGTACCTGATCTGGCTCGGCATCCAGCTCTGGCGTTCGCCGCCGGTGCAAATCTCGACCGCCGGTGAAGCCGGGCGCCGCAGCGGCGCCAGCCTGTTCCGCCAGGGGATGCTGTCGGCGGTCTCGAACCCCAAGGTGATCCTGTTCTTCGGCGCCTTCCTTTCGCAGTTCCTCGACCCGGGCAAGCCGCTGTGGCTGCAGTTCCTGGTGATGACCCTGACCTTCGTGGGAATCGAGGCGCTGGTGGAGTACCTGCTGGCGCGCCTGGCCCACCGTGTGCGGCCGTGGCTGGCACGCAGCGGCAAGGGCTTCAACCGCTGCTGCGGCGCGCTGTTCGGCGCCGCAGGCCTGGCCCTGCCGCTGACCCGCTGAGTTCAGCCGGTCCGGGCGGACGGGTCGGCCGGCTGGTCGTGGCGGCGGGGCAGCACCGGCTTCTGCAGCAGCCCCCTGACCCGTGAGGCGAGGGACTCGATGGCGAAGGGCTTGGACAGCACCTCCATGCCCGACTCCAGCTGCTCGTTGTCGAACAGGCTGTTCTGCGCGTAGCCGGTGATGAACAGCACGCGCAGGTCCGGGCGCAGGCGCCTGGCGATCCGAGCCATCTCCTGGCCATTCATGCCGCCCGGCAGGCCGACATCGGCCAGCAGCAGGTCGATGCGCTGCTCGCCTTCGAGCAGCGCCAGCCCGCATGCACCGTCCACCGCCTCCAGCACCTTGTAGCCCAGGTCACGCAGCACTTCGCCGATGAGCATGCGCAGCGGTGCCTCGTCGTCCACCACCAGCACGGTGGCCTGGCGTTCGGCGCGGGGCGCGGCTTCCGGCTGGGCAGCGCGTTCGAGGCGCTCCTCGCCGTGGTGACGCGGCAGGTGGATGGAGAGGCTGGTGCCCTGGCCGAGCCGCGAGGCGACCTGCACGCTGCCGCCGGACTGCTTGGCGAAGCCGTAGACCATCGACAGGCCGAGGCCGGTGCCCTGCCCGGAGGGCTTGGTGGTGAAGAAGGGGTCGAAGACCCGGGCGATCACGTCGTCCGCCATGCCGGTGCCGGTGTCGGTGACGTACAGGGTCATGTACTCGCCCGGTGGCAGGCCGCATTCATCGGCGCGTGCCCCGTCCAGGCGCTGGTTGCAGGTGCCGATGCTCAGCGTGCCGCCATCGGGCATGGCGTCGCGGGCGTTGATGCAGATGTTGAGCAGGGCACTTTCCAGCTGGTTGGGGTCGACCAGCACCGTCCACAGTTCGGGGCCGCTGAGTACCTCCACCTCAATCATCGGGCCCATGGTGCGGCTGATCAGTTCCTGCATGCCGGCCACCAGGCGGTTGACGCTGGTGGGCTTGGGGTCGAGGGCCTGGCGGCGGGAGAAGGCCAGCAGGCGATGGGTGAGGGTGGCGGCGCGTTCGGCAGCGGTGCGCGCGGTGGAGATGTAGCGGTCCAGGTCGGCGGTGCGGCCCTGGGTGATGCGCAGCTTGAGCAGCTCCAGGCTGCCGCTGATGCCCGCCAGCAGGTTGTTGAAGTCATGGGCGAGGCCGCCGGTGAGCTGGCCCACGGCTTCCATCTTCTGGCTCTGGCGCAGCAGTTCCTCGGTCTGGTGCAGGGTCTCGGCGCGCTCGCGTTCCTGGGTGATGTCGCGGCCGATGGCGCAGATATGCCCCTCGCCGGGGCTGGAGGACCAGTTGATCCAGCGGTAGCTGCCGTCCTTGTGGCGCATGCGGCACTGGAAGTCGCGCAGGGATTCGCCCTGCATCAGGCTGTGGGAGGCGCCCCAGGCACGGTTGAGGTCCTCGCTGTGCACCAGGTCGAGGTAGCTGGTGCCCACCAGTTCCTTCTCGGTCCAGCCCAGTACCGGTTCCAGGGCCGGGTTGGCGGCGGTGATGACCATGTCCAGGCGGGTGATCAGCATCACGTCCGGCGACAGGTTCCACAGGCGGTTGCGGTCGCGGGTGCGCTCGGCCACCTGGCGCTCCAGGGAGTTGGTGAGCTGGCGCAGCTGTTGCTGGGCGAGGCGCTCGGCGGTGGTCTCGATCACCGTGTCGAGCACGCCGACCACCTGGCCGGCCTCATCGCGCACCGGGCTGTAGCAGAAGGTGAAGTGGCAGCGTTCGCTGCGCCCGTTGCGGTCGATCTCCAGGGGGAAGTCCTGGATGAAGGTGGCCTCCCCGGCGAAGGCGCGGTCGGCGATGGGGCCGATGCTGGGCCAGGCCTCCCGCCACACATCGTCGAAGGGGCGGCCCAGGGCTTCGGGCTTGGCGCCGAGGATGGGCCTGAAGGCGTCGTTGTACAGGGTGATGCGTGCGGGGCCCCAGAACAGGCAGTTGGGAAACTGCGAGGCGAGCATCATTTCGACTGCCACCCGCAGGCTGGTCGGCCAGCCGCTGATGGGGCCCAGGGGCGTCCGTGCCCAATCGTGGCCGCGCACCCGCCGGCTCATGAAGCCGGGGGCTGCGGGGAAGGAGTTAGCGTCCATGTCAGTGTCCATCGGAACCAGCATGCAATATCGGTCATGGCGGGCCGATTGGCCACTGCGCGGGGCGATAAAAACGCCCACTGGCGCACAGCAGCGGGTGATCGTTCGTCGCATCGCGGAGGGTGATTGCCCGGCCGTGCCGATGCTGGCAGGGTGGCCATCCCGCCGTCGCGCCCTGGAGCCCTCGATGACCTTCGACCCGACCCTGCTGGCCAAGGCCAGGCACCTCGTCGTCTTCACCGGCGCCGGCATCTCCGCCGAGAGCGGCATTCCCACCTTCCGTGACCGGCTGACCGGCCTGTGGGAGCGTTTCGAGCCCGGCGAGCTGGCCAGCGCCGAAGGCTTTCGCCGCGATCCGGCGCTGGTCTGGGGATGGTACGAGTGGCGACGCACCGCCGTGCATCGCGCCCAGCCCAACGCCGGGCACCGGGCCATCGCCGAACTCGCCGAGCGGGTGCCACGGCTCACGCTGATCACCCAGAACGTCGACGACCTGCACGAGCGCGCCGGCAGCCAGGCGGTGCTGCACCTGCACGGCCGCCTCGATGCGCTGCGTTGCTTCGCCTGTACGCGGCCGGCGCTGGAGATCCCCGTGCCGGACGAGCCCGATGCAGGGCGCCGGGTGGAGCCGCCGCGCTGCACCCGCTGCAACGGCAAGCTGCGCCCGGGCGTGGTGTGGTTCGGCGAGCAGCTGCCGGCCGATGTGCTGCGTGCGGCGTTCGCGGCGGCCCAGGACTGCGACCTGCTGCTGTCCATCGGCACCTCCGGCGTGGTGGAGCCTGCCGCGCGCATTCCCCGGCTGGCGCTCGCGGCGGGGGCCACGGTGCTGCACCTCAATACCCAGCCGGTGGCGGTGCAGGCCGAGCGCGAGTTCGCCCTGGCGGGCAAGGCCGGCGAGCGGCTGCCGGAGCTGCTGCGCCAGGCCTTCGGCGCCTGAGCCGGCCGGCGCCCGGGCCGGAAGGGTCAGAGGGGGCGGTTCTCGGCGGCTTCGAGCAGCGCCAGCAGGTCCTCGACCGTGGCCTCCAGGTACTGGCCGGCCTTGTAGTCGCGCAGCACCGCCTCACCTGCGCCGATCACCGCCTGCGGGCGTTCGACGAACAGGCCCACCGGCTCGAACGCGGCGTCGAGCACCACCACCAGCGGGATCGAGACCTTGTCCAGGCCGAGGCGGGCCTTGAGATCGTCCTCGGCGCGGCCCTTGGTGATCACCGCCAGGTCGACCAGCGGCTGGGTGCGGCAGATGAAATCGAGCACGGCGACGTTGATCTGGCAGTCCGGGCACCACATCTCGCCGGCCACCAGCAGGTGGTAGCGCCGCTCCAGGCGCTGCAGCCGCGCGAGCGCCGCCGGGCCGATGCTGCCCGGTGTCGCCAGCTTCTGCACCACGACGTTGGCGGCGTCCCGCTCGCCGGGCAGGCCGCTGCGGAGGAAGTCGGCGAAGCCCTGGCCGATCTCGAACAACTGCTGGTATGACGCCATGGAAGGCCTCCTGGGTTGAGTGAGGGGAGGCGGGCATCCCAGCAGAAAAGTGGCGCTCGCATCAAGTGCTGGCGCGGCGCTTGCCGTTTCTCATCCAGCCTGCGAGGCCGGGTATCGCCCTGTTGGGCTTCGCTGTGCTGGGCGCCAACCTGCGGGACCGGGCGCAACCCAAACCACGGGGCCGCCTGGAGCGTAGGGGGGATGACGCTCTTTTCATCCACCAGCGGTGCCGCCGAAGCACCTGGTTCAACGTCGGGGAATGCAGGATTTCCTGGCTGCGCTCCCCGCGAGGCTGCAAAATTCCGATCTCCTTCCTCGGACTTCCATGGGCCCGCACCATGAACGACAGCCTCCCGAAACCGGCCTCACTCGGCATCGCGCTGCGCCGTTGGCGCCTGCTGCACCGGGTCAAGCAGGCCCACGCCGCGCAGCTGTTCGGCGTGGCGCAATCGACCATCTCGCGTTGGGAGAGCGGCGTGCAGGAGATGGAGCCCGCCGAGCGGGCGCGGGTGGAGCAGATGCTGGCCGCCCGGCTGGAGGCGGCGGCCGACCAGGCCCTGGCGCGGCTGGTGGGCGACAGCCCGCGCGCGGTGCACCTGGTCTGCGACCTCAGCCATCGCCTGCTGGCCTGCTCCGCCCTGCGCGCCGCCGAGTTCAGCGTGCCCCTCTCCGAGCTGATGGGGCGCTCGCTGTGGCGCTACGCGACGCCGGAGATCGTGCGCAAGGAGGCCGCGCTGGACGCGCTGGGCTGGCGCGACGTGCTGATGCCGCCGGCGCTGGAGTTCGGCAGCGGCAGCAACGAATCCGCCATCGTGCCGATCCGCCAGGGCCTGTGCCGCTGGACGCGCATGACCCTCTCCGACGGCACCGCCGCGCGCCTGGTGGAAACCCTCTGAGCCCCAGTCGCCCACGCATAATCCATGCGTGGACGCGGCATCGCCCCCGCGCCTAGGCTGTGCGACTGCGAGGGCGCCCCCTGCGCCCCGACGGCCATATTCGCGGGTGAGAGATGAACATCGACAGGATCAAGGGACGGCTCGACTTCCTCCGCGAGGCGGAGCGCCTCAAGGACGTACTGCGCAGCGCCCATACCTCCAGCGGGCGTGCGGAAAGCACCGCCGAACACAGCTGGCGCCTGTGCCTGATGGCCATCACCTTCGCCGATGAACTGGCCGGGCTCGATCTGCTGCGGGTGCTGAAGATGTGCGTGGTCCACGACCTGGGCGAAGCCATCCACGGCGACATCCCCGCCATCGAACAGGGCGGCCATCCCGACAAGGGCGCCCAGGAACGCGAGGACCTGCTGACCCTGACCCGTACCCTCGATGCCGAGCTGCGCGACGAGATCCTCGCGCTGTGGGACGACTACGAGAACGCCGCGTCCCCCGAGGCGCTGGCGGTCAAGGCGCTGGACAAGCTGGAGACCCTGCTGCAGCACACCCAGGGCGCCAACCCGGCGGACTTCGACTACGCCTTCAACCTCGGCTACGGGCGCCGCTACACCAGCGGCGAGCCGCTGTTTGCGGCCATTCGCGAGCAGCTGGACGAAGGCACGCGGCAGCGCATGGAAGCCCAGGTGGGCGAGTAGGGAGCCCTTGGCACCCCGCTGAACCCCATCACATCTGCGCCCGTCATGATGCGAAAACCCTGACGCTAGAGCGGCTGCCTGTGGGACCATGGCGGCGTGCCGGTCGAGCTTTCGGTCGACGCGCGCGTTGCAGGAGCAGCGCCGGGGCACCTCCTCGATCAATGTCTGGTTCGTACAAGGCCGTATGAAAATCAAACTGCCGCTTATCGCTTTACTGGGTGCCCTCTCACTCGCCCAGCCAATGCTTTGCCTCGCCGATATCACCAACGGGAAGAAGCTCTACCAGCAGAGGTGCGCCGTGTGCCACGGAGCGGACATCAAGGGCACCGGGCCCCTGGCCCACAAGAGCGACCCACCGACTCCCGACCTGACCACGGCCGCGTTCAAGCAACGGCTCGCGGACTACCCGGGCGTCATCGTCTCGTCGGTGATTCTCCGCCCCAACGGCAACCTGATTCCCCGCACTCTGCAGGAGAACGGCGTGAAGATCCCGCCGCACGCCTGGAGCGTCCAGGACTTTCGCGATCTCAACCAGTACATGAGCGGTGTGATCCTCCCGCGGCACTGAGCACAGGAGGCGGGGCGGGCTGCGTCAGCGGGCCGCGTGACGCTGGTTGCGGCAGCGCTCGGAGCAGTAGCGCACCTCGTCCCAGCAGCGTGCCCAGCGGCGGCGCCAGGCGAAGGGGCGCCCGCACACCGCGCAGGTCTTGTGCGGCAGGTGGGTCTTCTTCACAGGGCCTCGCCGGCGTCCAGCCGCGCCAGCAGCCGTTCGCCGCGCTGCCAGAGGGCCTCGACCCGCGACTCCGCCATGCGCTGCAGGTTGCGGTAGACCATGGCCAGGCGCGGATTGCCGCCCAGGCGATCGCGATGGCGCATCAGGAAATGCCAGTACAGCGCGTTGAAGGGGCAGGCGTCGTCCTCGGTCGCCCGCTCCACGTTGTAGCGGCAGCTGGCGCAATGGTCGGACATCCGCTGGATGTAGCGGCCGCTGGCGCAATAGGGCTTGGAGCCGAGGTAGCCGCCGTCGGCGTGCATCACCATGCCCAGGGTGTTGGGCAGCTCGACCCACTCGAAGGCGTCCAGGTAGACCGCCAGGTACCACTCGCAGATGGCCGCCGGCGCGATGCCGGCGAGCAGGGCGAAATTGCCGGTCACCATCAGCCGCTGGATGTGGTGCGCGTAGCCCAGCTCCAGGGTCTGGCCGATCGCCTGGGCCATGCAGCGCATGTCGGTGCGGCCGGTCCAGTAGAACGCCGGCAGCGACCGCTGGTTGCCGAAGGCGTTGAGCGCGGCGTATTCCGGCATGCGCAGCCAGTAGATGCCGCGCACGTATTCCCGCCAGCCGATCAGCTGGCGGATGAAGCCTTCCGCCGCGTTGAGTGGCACCCGGCCCTGGCGGTGGGCGTTCTCCACGTCGGCGCAGAGTTGGCGCAGGTCCAGCAGGCCGATGTTCAGGGCGGCGCTGATGCGCGCATGGAAGAGGTAGGGCTCGCCCTCGGCCATGGCGTCCTGATAGTCGCCGAAGGCGGGCAGGGCGAACGCCAGGAAGTGCTGCCAGAGCGCCTGGGCCTCCTCGTGGGTCACCGGGTAGTCGAAGCCTTCCAGGCGGCCGTAGTGCCCGGCGAACCGCTCGCCCACCAGGGCCACCACCTCGCGGGTTATCGCGTCCTGCGCGAACCGCGCGGGGAAGGGGCCGCGCACGCCCTTGGGCAGCGCCTTGCGGTTGTCGGCGTCGAAGTTCCAGCTGCCCCCCAGCGGCTGGCCGTCCGGCTCCAGCAGCAGCCCGCTGCGCTTGCGCATCTCGCGGTAGAACAGCTCCATGCGCAGTTGCCGGCGGCTGCCCGCCCATTTGGCGAACGCCTCACGGGAGCAGAGGAAGCGACGGTCGGCGTACCAGGCCAGCGGCAAGCCGGTGGCGCGCAGCGCCTCCTCCACGCGCCATTCGCCGCACTCGGTCAGGTGCAGCGCCGGCTCGCCCAGGGCGGCGTGCCAGCGGTGCAGCTCGCCGGCCAGGCTGCCGCTGTTGTCGGGGGCGTCGAGGCGCACGTAGATGACCCGCCAGCCGCGCGCCTCCAGGGCCGCCGCGAAGTGACGCATGGCGCTGAAGATGAGCACGATCTTGTGCGGGTGGTGCGGTACGTAGCTCGCCTCCTCCTGGACCTCGGCCATCAGCACCGCGTCATGGGCCGGGTCGAGTTCATCGAACAGCGAGAGGTCGAAGCTGAGCTGGTCGCCCAGCACCAGGCCGAGCCGGCGTACCTTGCCGTTCACCATTGCGAGTCCAGCGACAGGGGCAGGCGCATCGGCTCCAGCGGGCCCTCGCGGACGCCGCACATCTCGTCGTGGACGCAGTGTTGCACCAGGTCACAGGGCAACCGTGGCAAGCCCTGCAGCAAATCGCGGAGCTGGGTCGTCGAGCGCAGGCGCAAGACCTGTCCCTCATCGTCCAGCACCCCTTCGAGGCCCGAGGCGAGCCGCGCCTGGAGGATGTAGAAACCGCCTTCCAGGGACACCACGTCGAGCCCTTCGATACGGCCTGCCAGCGCGGCCTCGCCGAGTTGTTGGAGATTCATCGCCCAGTCCTCCGGCTCACGCCTGGTCACTCAGTCTTGCGATGTGGAGTCGCGGCGGAAGAACAGCGTCACCTGGCCGAGCTCCACGCCGAGCTTGCTCATGCTCGAGCGGTTGATGAGGGTGTCCTCGTCCATCAGGTACATCCAGTCGTCGAAGGCCACTTCCCAGGTCGAGCCGTCCACCTCCAGGTTCAGCGTGTAGCGCCAGCGCAGGGCGTTGCCCGCCACCTCGCCATCGGCTTCACCGATCACGTCCCCCGCGCGGCCGCGCCAGCGCCCTTCGCCGGCCGGCGTCAGGGTCCACACCCGTTGCTGGCGGGTGCCGTCGCTGTAGAGGAAGCGCTCATCGAGGATCAGCCGCTCGCCCTCGCGGCGGCTGGTGATGTCGACCTTGAAGCGCTTGACCACCTCGCCCGAGCGGTTCTGGAACATGCCCCAGGCCTGCACCGGCCGGGAGAAGAACCCCGGCAGGTCCAGCTGCGGCCGCTCCTTCGCGTAGTGATGGACATCCACACCGCCGCAACCGGCGAGCAGCAGGCAGCACAGCAACCCTATTACGGCACGCATCATCGGCCTCCTCATTGGCTTGTTTCATTGAGCCCGAGCAGCTCGCGGCGCAGCTCGGGATTACGGGTGCGGGCATCCAGCCAGATGGCGAAGAACGCCTGGGCGAAGTCGGTGTCGGCGATCGCATGGCGGAACGCGCCGTCGACGTAGAAACGGCTGCCCCGGCCGGGCTGGTACAGGCCGGTGATGCGCTGGCCCGGCTGGATGTCGACGAAGGCCCGGCGCATCTCGCCATCCCAGGCCGCCAGGCGCTGCTCATCGACCGAGGCGCCCCCCAGCCGGCGCATCTCGTCCAGGCTGGCCTGCACCAGGGTGTCCCGCGACAGCTCGCGGCTGTAGATGAGCTCCAGGGCAAAGGGCTGCTTCCAGTCGACGGGCGCCACCGGGCTCCACAGCCGGGCCTGGTACACCCGCAGGCCGAACCAGGTGAAGTCGCCCTGGCCGACCAGCTTCGCCTCGGGCAGCTCGCTGCTCCAGTCGGCCCAGCTCGGCGAGCCGGCCAGCAGCAGGCCGAGCAGGGCGAGGGTGCGTAACGCCGAGATGGCGGGCGATGCCAGGCGCATGATGGGCTCTCCAGGTGAGTTCATGGAGCGATGATACCTGTACAAATAATAGTTATGTATAGGTATTTGTATAGCTTTGCGGAGGTGGACTCAGGCGACCCGCCCTGCAGCGGCGGCTCCGCCCGGCAAACGGCCCCGCGAAGGCCTGCCGCCCGCGACAGCCGCAGCAGCTGGACTATCGTTCGTTGATCCCGACAAACACCGCGTGCGTCTCGACTGGGGGAAGGCATGAGCAGGCTCGTCTGCGCTGATTTCGATGAATTCGAGGAAGCCCTCTATGGCGTCGAGGGGCGCTACCTGCTGCGTACACGGCAGCAGCGCGACTGGCGCTTGCGCGTCGTCGAGCTCAACGGCGTGGCGCTGATGTTCGGTCGCGAGGGGGCGGGCACCGTCTACAGCGGGGTCGGCCTGAGCGGCTTCTTCAATATCTTCCTGCCGCTGAGCCGGCACGAGTCCACCGTGCTGGGAGGGCAGCGCCTGGACCGCCGGCTGATCGGCTGGATGGTGCCCGAGGCGATGTTTCACATCGACGCCAGCCAGCCGGCGAGCTGGATGACCGTGGCGATGTCCTGCGAGTTGGTGCTGCGCTGGGCGCAGCAGCACGAGGACGAGTTCGACGTGTCGATCCTCTCGCGCAATCTGGTCTGCGTGGCCCAGCAGGACCTGGCGCCGCTGGTGTGGCTGGCCTTGCGCCTGTTGCGCATCGATCACTGCGCGCCGCAGGAGCTGCACGCCCCGGCGGCCGAGTGCGCGGCGCGTGGCGATCTGCTGGACCGGGTGTTCCGCAGCCTCCTGCCCGCGACACCGGCCCAGGCCGATAGCGCGGGCCGGCAGAACCACCAGGTGATCCTGCGTCGCGCCCTGGAGCTGCTCGACGGCATGCCGGATACGCCGCTGCACATGACGGACCTGTGCCAGGCCTGCAACAGCTCCGAGCGCACGCTGCGCAACCTCTTCACCCGCTACCTGGGGATGAGCCCGCATCGCTACCTGATGCAGCACCGCCTGCACGCCATCCGCCGCGCCATCCTGCGGGCCTCGGCAGAGGAGACCATCACCCAGATCTGCGCACGTTTCGGCGTGTGGGACTTCGGCCGCTTCGCCGGGCTCTACCGGCGCTATTTCGGCGAACTGCCGTCGCAATCGCTGCGCAGCCGGCGCTCCCTGCCGCCTAGGCGGGGCTGATGCGGCGCTGCAGGGTGGCGCTGGGGTACTCGCCGAACAGGGCGTGATAGTCCGCCGCCATGCGCCCGCCATCGGTGTAGCCGAAGCGGCGGGCCATTTCCGCGACGCCGGTCTGGTGCGGGTCGGCAACCGCCAGGGCGGCCCGCAGCAGGTGCAGGCGGCGCAGGCGCAGATACCGCGCCGGCGCCACGCCCAGGATGGCGACGAAGGCGCTGCGCAGGGTGCGCTCGCTGACCCCGACCGCGCGACACAGCTCCGCCAGGCGCGGTGGGCGCCCGCAACCCTGCGGCAACACGCCCAGCACCTTTTTCAGCAAGCGTTCTTGTGCGGCCCGGCGGCTGCGTTCGCGTGGCGTGTTGCGCGGTTGCATGGCGGTGTCCTGGCCAGGAGAGGCACCTCCACGGTGCGCCGGGGCGGGTGCCACGGCTACGTAAAACAGGCACGTGCCGGCCGTCGTGCCGATTTGCCGATTTTACGTAGCCACCTCCTGCCGCCAGCCGCGAGCATCACGTCATCGCTCGCCACCCGCTGCCCCGGCATTCGGCGTCCTGACGAGCCCCCGAAAGCGCCCGCCCCGTGCCGGCGCGAATGGAGGCGATATGAGACTGTCGAGGTGCCGCGCGGGCATTCTGAGCCTGCTCCTGGCTGTGGCCGCCGTGCATCCGCGCGCTGAAGCTCAGGGCCCGACGTTGCTTGAAGTCGAACCCTTCATCGAGTTGCCCGCTGGTGTGCGCTACCCGGAGGGCCTGGCCGTCGCCCCTGACAGCGGCGAGATATTCGTCGGTACCTTCGATGCCCGCCAGCCCGCCGAACGGCGTAACAACCAGCTGCTGCGCTACAGCGCCGGGGGGCGGCTACTCGCACAGCGTGCCTTTGCCGCAACGCCTCTGACCGGCCTGGGCTATGCCGACGGCAGGGTCTACATCCTCAATTTCGGCGCCGGCAAGCTGCAGCGCATCGCGGCCGACTTCACGGCCGACTCTCCCGTGGAGGACCTTCTCGAATTCCCCCGTCTCGATCCCGCCGCGCCGGCTGCACGCAGCGTGGCCAACCCGGACGGCAGCCAGGACCTGATCCACTTCGGTGCCGGCGGCATGCCGGCGCCCAATGGCCTGGTGTTCGCCGGCAATGGTGACCTCTACGTTTCCGACTCTTTCCAGGGCGCGCTGTACCGCATCGCCAACGCCACGCGCTGCAAACCCTGCACGCTGGAAGTGAAGTCGCGCGACCCGCTGCTGGCCACCGCGGGCTTCTTGCCGTTCGGTGCCAACGGCCTGGCCTTCAACGCTGACGAGAGCCGGCTCTACATCAACAACGCCGGCGACGGTCGCCTGCTGCGCCTGGACCTGGCGAGCGGCGAGCTGCAGGTAGTGGCCGAGAGCCTGCCGGGAGCCGATGGCCTGCTGTTCCATGACGGCTTGCTGTGGCTGCTGGCCAATCAGGTCGACCAGCTGCTCGGCCTCGACGAACGCGGCCTGATCCGTGCGCGCGCGGGCGGCTTCGAGGGGATCGCCGGCAACGGTGCGCCTCGTGGCCTGCTGTTTCCCGCCAGCAGCGTGGTTCAGGGCGAGTGGATGCTGGTCAGCAACCTGGCCCTGCCGCTGACGCCCGTCGAAGGGGACGAGTGGGAGGAGCGGGTCAGTACCTGGAACCTGATGCGCGTGCGTCTGCCGCCAGCATCGAACGAAGCGGAGTCTGCCAATGCCGCACAGCCCTGATGCACCGATGAACCACGGCCGTCGCCACCTGCTGCTCGGCTCCGCAGCACTGGCCACGGCGCTGCTGTTACCCCTGGGTGGATGCGTGCGCGGCAGTGGCCTCGCCGCAGGCCGCCCGCAACCTGAGAATGGAGAGCGCAAGACCATGGGCACTATCACCACCCGCGATGGCACCGAGATCTACTACAAGGACTGGGGCAGCGGCCCTGTCGTCGTGCTCAGCCACGGCTGGCCGCTCAACGCCGACAGCTGGGAAGCGCAGATGCTGTTCCTGGCCAGCAACGGCTACCGGGTGATCGCTCATGACCGCCGTGGCCATGGCCGCTCCAGCCAACCGTGGAGCGGCAATGAGATGAACACCTATGCCGACGACCTGGCCCAGCTGCTCGACCAGCTGGATGTGCGCGGCGCCGCGTTGTTCGGCTTCTCCACCGGTGGCGGCGAGGTGGCGCGCTACATCGGCCGCCATGGCACGGCGCGGGTGGCCAAGGCCGGGCTGATCGCGGCGGTGCCACCCTTGATGGTGCGCACCGAGGCCAATCCCGGCGGCCTGCCGCTCGAGGTGTTCGATGGCATTCGCGCGGCCTCCATCGCCGACCGCTCGCAGCTGTACAAGGACGTCGCCAGCGGTCCCTTCTTCGGCTACAACCGGCCGGGCGCCAAGCCCTCCCAGGGCGTGATCGACGCCTTCTGGATGCAGGGCATGATGGCCGGGCACAAGAATGCCCTCGACTGCATCAAGGCCTTCTCCGAAACCGATTTCACCGAGGACCTGAAGAAGTTCTCCATCCCCACGCTGATCCTGCATGGCGATGACGACCAGATCGTCCCGGTGGACGCCGCCGCGCGCGCTTCGGCCAGGCTGGTGCCGCACGCCAAGCTGGTGATCTACCCCGGCGCGCCCCACGGCATCACCGACACCCACAAGGAAAAACTCGGCGCGGACATGCTGGCGTTCCTGCGTGACTGAGCCCCCCTGTGCCCGCCGAATTCCCGGCGGGCCACGGCAAAAGGAGAGACGAGATGAGCGGCAAGAAAGCGTTGATCGTGGTGGATATCCAGAACGACTACTTCCCCGGCGGCCTGTGGACCCTCGACAAGGTCGAGGAGGCCGCGGCCAGGGCGGCCCAGGTGATCGCGGCGTTCCGCGACAGCGACGACCTGGTGGTGCACATCCGTCACGAGTTCACCAGCCAGGACGCGCCCTTCTTCCGGCCGCACAGCGAGGGCGCGCAGTTGCACCCGAGCGTGATCAACCGCCCGGGCGAGCCGGTGGTGCTCAAGCACTTCATCAACTCCTTCCGCGAGACCGAGCTGAAACCGATCCTCGACAAGGCCGGCGTGAGCGAGGTGGTGGTGGTCGGCAACATGAGCCACATGTGCGTGGACGGCATCACCCGTGCCTCGGTCGATTTCGGCTACCGGACCACCGTGCTGCACGATGCCTGCGCCACCCTCGACCTGGAGTTCGATGGCGTGAAGGTGCCGGCGGCGCATGTGCATGCGGCCTTCATGGCGGCGCTCAGATTCGGCTATGCGCCGGTGATCTCCACCGCCGAGTACCTCGGCCAGCACGCGAGGAATGCCGCATGAGGCGCACCCTGTGCTGTGCGTGTCCAGCGTGTGGGATGTGGCCTCGGGCGATCTGAGCCTGCCAGCGACCTGCAAGGCCGTCGACCAGTGATCGGCGCTGCGGCGCCACCTTTCTCCATGGAGGGCAGCATGAGTGACTCGAGACAGGACACCGGCGTTTTGCTGGTCGACCCCTACAACGACTTCCTCAGCGAGGGCGGCAAGCTCACCGGGCTGGCCAAGCCGGTGGCCGATCGCCTCGGCACCCTGGCCAACCTGCGCGCGGTGGTGGGGGCCGCGCGCCGGGCCGGCATCCGCGTGTTCTACGTGCCGCATCACCGCGCTCGGCCCGACGACTTCCAGGGCTGGCTGCATCCCAGCCCCTACCAGGTGGGGGCGGCGCGGGCCCAGGTGTTCGCCGTCGACAGCTGGGGAGGGGAGTGGCACCCGGACTTCAGGCCCCAGGCCGGCGACGTGGTGGTGCAGGAACACTGGGGCGGCAGCGGCTTCGCCAATACCGACCTGGACCTGCAGCTCAAGCAGCACGGGGTGCGCCGGGTCATCGTCATCGGCCTGCTGGCCAACACCTGCATCGAGGCCACGTCGCGCTTCGCCGCCGAGCTGGGCTACCACGTGACCCTGGTGCGTGACGCCACGGCGGCCTTCTCCGAAGAGGCGCTGCACGCCGCGCACGAAATCAACGGGCCGACCTTCGCCCACGCCATCGTCACCACCGCCGAGCTGCTCGGCGAACTGGTCTGAGGAGCTACCGTGATGCCCAAGCACAAACTGACCAACGCAGTCGGCGCGCCCGTCGTCGACAACAACAACACCCAGACCGCCGGCCCGCGTGGCCCGGCGCTGCTGCAGGACGTGTGGTTCCTGGAGAAGCTCGCCCACTTCGACCGTGAGGTGATTCCCGAACGGCGCATGCATGCCAAGGGCTCCGGCGCCTACGGCACCTTCACCGTCACCCACGACATCAGCCACTACACCCGCGCCGCGCTGTTCTCCCGGGTGGGCAAGCAGACCGACATCTTCGTGCGCTTCTCCACCGTCGCCGGTGAGCGTGGCGCGGCGGATGCCGAGCGTGATATCCGGGGGTTCGCCGTGAAGTTCTACACCGAGCAGGGCAACTGGGACCTGGTGGGCAACAACACGCCGGTGTTCTTCCTGCGTGACCCGCTGAAGTTCCCCGACCTCAACCACGCGGTGAAGCGTGACCCGCGCACCGGCATGCGCAGCGCGCAGAACAACTGGGACTTCTGGACCAGCCTGCCGGAGGCGCTGCACCAGGTCACCATCGTCATGAGCGACCGCGGCATTCCCGATGGCTACCGGCACATGCATGGCTTCGGCAGCCACACCTTCAGCTTCATCAACGCGGCCAACGAGCGGCACTGGGTCAAATTCACCTGGAAGACTCAGCAGGGCATCCGCAACCTGTCCGACGCCGAGGCCGGGCAAGTGGTGGCCGGCGACCGCGAGAGCAGTCAGCGCGACCTGTACGACAACATCGAGCGGGGCCATTTTCCGCGCTGGACCTTCTACGTGCAGGTGATGCCGGATAAGGACGCCGACAGCTACGCGATCAACCCCTTCGACCTGACCAAGGTGTGGCCGCACAAGGACTACCCGCTGATCGAGGTCGGCGTGCTGGAACTCAACCGCAACCCGGAGAACGTCTTCGCCGAGGTCGAACAGGCCGCCTTCAACCCGGCCCATGTGGTGCCCGGCATCGGCTTCTCGCCGGACAGGATGCTGCAGGGCCGGCTGTTCTCCTATGGCGATGCGCAACGCTACCGGCTTGGCGTCAACCACACGCACATTCCCGTCAACGCGCCGCGTTGCCCGTACCACAGCTACCACCGCGACGGCCAGATGCGCGTCGATGGCAACCAGGGTTCACGCCTGGCCTACGAGCCGAACAGTCAGGGCGAGTGGGCCGAGCAGCCGGAGTACGCCGAGCCGCCCCTGAGCCTTGTGGGCGCTGCCGATCATTGGAACCACCGCGTCGACGAGGACTACTACTCCCAGCCCGGCGCGCTGTTCCGCCTGATGTCGCCGTCGCAGCAGCAGGCGCTGTTCGACAACACCGCCCGGGCCATAGTCGGCGCCTCGCTACAGGTGATCGAGCGGCACATCGGCCACTGCAGCAAGGCCGATCCGGCCTACGGCGCCGGGGTGCGCGAGGCCATCGGACGCCTGGCGAGATAGCCTGCGGGGGCACGGCCCGAACCAGGCGAGCGCCCATTCACCTGCTCAGAATGCCGGGGCGCTATTGCGGCTGTGCCGGAAAGCGCTCGAGCAGCTGCCGTGAGAAGCCACGCAGTGCGTCGAACTCCGCGAAGTCCGGCGCGTGGTCCATGCGCCTGGGCCACAGCTGGGCGGCGGTCCTGTGCCAGTAGAGGATGGCGTCGTGCCCCGCGACGGAGTCCGGCATCTGCCGGCGGGTGTATTCCCAGGGCTCGCCACCCGCCCAGCGCCACTCGCGCGAGACGTCGTCCGGCTCGTCGCGGGTGGCGACCTTGACCAGCGCGCCGGCCTGGTAGGTGTAGAAGTAGCGCAGGTACATCTCGTCATCGGTGCCCGTGAGCCAGATCGTGCAGACCTCGCCGTTCGGCTTGCTGGTGACGTAGACCTCGGCTTCGTGGCGATACGGCCAGCCCGTGGTGACCGGCAGCGTGGCGAGGTAGCGGCTGTTCTCATAGCCCTGGTCGTCGGGGAGCGGGCAGTGATCGCGGAGCGAGTCGAGGCGCGTCGCCGGGTTCCAGCGCCAGCCTCCATCGGGGGCGGGAATCCCCGAGAACACATCGAGCAGTTCGTCGCTGACCAGCTGCTGGTCATCGCCGAAATGGCCACGGACGCGCTCCAGCACCGTCTCCCGGTTCGCCCAGCTGATTTCATCGCCGACCTTCAGCCCGCAATCGGCCACCTCGGGCGCCGCCCTGGCGCCGCGCGAATAGGTGAGCAACAGGCCGTTGGAGAGGATCTCGCCGCGTTCGGTGTCGCCGGCGAAGCAGCTCAGGCGGATGTCCATGCGCTGCTCCTCGCACCCCTTGGCGCAGGTCATGTATTCCAGCGACAGGTCGTCGATGCGGAAGGTGCCGCCCTGGTCCTCGATGACCGGGGCGAAATCCAGCTCCAGGGTGCGCGGGCCGGCCGCAATGACCTGCGAGGCCGGCAGCTTCAGCCACACCGTGCGGTCCCGCGTGCGCGTGCAGCGCCTGAAGGAGGGCAAGGTGCCGAAGCGCGAAGGCGAGGCGCAGTTGGCTCGCGAGGTGGTCGTCTCCGTGGTGTTCGGCGAACCGTCCACCAGCGGGCGATAGGTGGCGTGGACCTTCACCCGCCAGGTGCCGACCGGGGGCGCGTCGGGAGCCAGCACCTGCAGGCTGACGCGGTGGTTCTCGGCGGCCAGGCGCTGGGCCGCGCAGGGCAGGGCGGCGCCCAGGCAGGCCGCCAGCAGCAGGGCGAGGCAGGGCCGGTGGGCATTCTTCAGCCAGTGGGTGCCGAACGGGTGTTTTTTCAACCAAGACTTCCTGCGTGACGATCGCACGACCGCGAGTGCCTGCATTCTGCGGGGCGCAGCCGTGAACCGCGCGTGCATGGCCGACATTTCCGGCCTAATCACCCCACCCTCGAGGCGTCCAGTGCAGGCTCGCCTTAGTACAGCTGTGCTAATTGACCCTCCCAGGCGGGCGTCGCTAGATTCCGGACCCTCATCGCTGCCGAGCATCCCGCCTCGCAGTGACCACGACGGCAAAGGATCGGCCCGCCATGCGTTGTTCCCCCAGGCTCCTGCTGCCCGCCTTGCTCCTGAGCAGCTCCGTTACCGCTCATGCCGAACAGTTGGTCGGCGATTACTGGATCGTTCACCACCAGGGCGACCTGGGTGTGAATGAGCTGTTTGTCGCCGATGGCGACGCTGCGCACATCGTCGACCGCCCGGGCGGCATCCAGTCGCTGGGCGTGTACCAGGTGTATGAGAAGACCGGGAAGAAACTGACCTCCTACGACGTCGAGATCGATTGCGGCAAAAACCGGGTGCGGATCAACGACGCCCAGGATTTCGGCGTCTTCAACGACTGGACCCCCGTCAAGGTTTCCAGCAAATGGCAGAGCCAGCCCGATGCCTGGCTGGCCCGCAGCCGGGACTTCCTGTGCCAGCCGGGCGAGCGCGCATCGATGCGCCACCTGGGCAAGATGTCGCCCCTGGCCATGATCGACGAATCCCGCGAGGTCTTCAGCGCCCTGGGGCGCGAGCAATACAAGGCGGCCATCCTGAAAACCATCGATGACGCATTCGACAGGATGGCCCAGCAGTGAACACGCTATTTCGTGGGGAACAGACGATGAAAGGAGTTCTCGCCCTCGCCCTGGCAGCCACCCTGCTCGGCGGCTGTGGCGTCGTCCCGTCGCTGCCGGAAGCCCAGGCACGCAGTGCGTGGAAGAACCGTCCGGTAGCCGAGGTCATCGACTACTTCGGCGCCCCGCGCCAGATCCTGGGCGTGCCCGAAAAGGACTGGGTGGTGCTGGTCTATGGCTACGACACATCCTATGTATCGCGTGAGGCACTCGGCACCTCCACCGGGCCACAGAACGGACAAGTCGTTCATACCGAATATTGGGGCGACGTCTTCCATTCCGGCAGCTGCGAACTGCGCATCGCCATCAACCGGGCCAGGCAGGTGGATTTCCTGACGACCCGCGGCAACCGGTGCGGCAGCGTCGATCTGGTTCCCTAGCCAGCTCCGTCGGCCCGTCCTCGCGGCCTCCCTGCTTTTTCCCTCTCGACCCTTGGAGCCGAGCCAGGCCATGCACACGATCACCACCGCTCTGACCGGCGCCCTGGCGCTGCTTTGCATCACCAGCCAGGCGCAGGGCAGCGAGACGTTCAGCTGCGACAGCGGCTACTTCCCCACCGAGGGCAAGTTCAGCCAGCTCTACAAGGTCGTGGGCAAGCACCAGACGCACTTCTTCAAGGACGACGAGCGCTGCCCAGAGTCGGAAGGGTGCATGAAGAAGGCCTACGTCATCGAGGGCGACGAGGTGCTGGTCAACAAGATCGAAGGCGACTGGGCCTGTGCCTGGTACCAGGGCAAGACGCGCGAAACCGTCGGCTGGATCGTGCTGGAGAACCTCGCGCCGGCGGCTGATCCCTTGCCCGCATCCACCGACTGGCTGGGCACCTGGAAGGCCCGGGCCAGCACCATCACCATCGAGCAGCAAGAGCAGGGGCCAGGCCTGCACGTGACCGGTGATTCGACCTGGGGCAGCGGCGCCAGCACCCACATCGGGCAGATCGACGGCACCTTCAAGCCCAAAGGCCGCTACGCCATGACCAAGGACGGCGACGGCAAGTACGACTGCGCGGTCGAGTACACCCGCATCGGCCGCTTCCTGATGGTGGACGACAACAACAACTGCGGCGGCATGAATGTGAGCTTCGATGGGGTATACGTCAGGGCGCAGTGAGCCGAGGGGGGCGGCTCAGCGGAGGCGATGATTGATCGTCTCCGGTTTGAGCAGTTCTTCTGCCCCCTGCGGCCCATAGAACCTCACGTCCTGAATTCCAAACCGGCTGGTGTTAACCACCGTAACGCCTGCATACATACCCACTACAAAGGTGTCGCCTCGCTTGACCAGGCTATTGGGCGCAAAGCGCGACCAGGGCGCTTTGTAGGCGATGATCTCCATCGACGCCTGCTCAGGGGATGGGTTTACGGCAATAAGGCTGTCGAAGGTCAGGATGTAGGCGACGCCTTTTTCAAAAAGGATCTTCTCCGGGGCGGAGGGAAGCAGGGTGACCCTGGTCAACTTCGGTTCGCTTGCGATATCCGTCAGCTCGTACATGGCGCCAACGTTGATCCCCATGTGGCTGAGCCCGGTAAACACGAAGATCGAGCCGTCGACTTTCTGGATGCTGACGACATTTTCCTTCAGCAAGGTTCTGGTCGTTCCATCCTGCGAGGTGACGGTCAGCTCACCTCCCCATTCACCATGGTCCGTGCCCATGATCTTCACGCCATCGACCTGCAACTCGGTCAGGGGCCGCTCCAGGCTCTGCTCATCGTGACTGATGAGGAGCCCGCCACCGTCGGCAGTAACCTGATAAGAGCCAAGGTCTAGTACTTTCTCGGTGATGCCGCTTTTCGGTATAGCCTGGGCTACCAGGCCGTTCTTTTGAAGTTCGCTTTCGAGGGTGCCTGCGACCGCCGTCATGGAGATCAGGGCTGAGAGTGCAGCGATTGCAATGCGTTGCATGGGAGATATCCGTTCTCTTTAGACCAATGAGTGTGTGCAGTAGCGCTCGATCACCTCACACAGCTGGTCGACATCGCCCAGCGGCACGAATCGGCTGATCGACCAGCCGTTCTCGCCGAGCTTCTGGCTGAAAACGCAATAGCCGACCACGGCGCCGCCGAATCGATAGCGGGAGACGAGCAGCGTGTCTTCGCCATAGATGAAGTCGGGTGTGTGGGAGATATGGAGGTGCTGGAAGGGGTTGTTCGGGTCGAAGTGAATCGATTCGAACAGGCCCTTCGCATCCAGCCGTTCGAATGCTTCCTTGAGATCACCCTCGAAACACGAAAAGCCGTTGCCGGATCGCTCGCGGATGGCCGTGACAGGTACGGTTTTCACGGGCCAGCCGCTGAGTTCCGGCACCAGGTGATCCCAGCCCTTGGCCAGTGCAATTTCGCGGGGCGTCTCGCCGTGGGCATTGGCCCGGAAGACATTCGCCATGCCCTGGAGCCCTTCGAGAATCTCGATGCGACGGGTAGCGCCCCAGCTGCCGGGCTTCTCGGCGAACGGTGCCTTGATCAACGCGGTGATCAGGGTCTCGCCGTCCCGGGTGAACCCTTCCACCACGTCGTACGGAATGCTGTCCCAGCCGATGGAGAAGACATTGCCTGCCTGGATCAGCGTGGCCAGGGCATCGGTGCTTTGCGTGCTGAGCAGTTCGTTGTTCACCCGCTTGAATGCCTTCAAGGGTAAATACACCGCCTCGATGCTTTCCGCTTCCGAGGTGAAGAGAAAGGTGCCGGGAAGCTTTTTCTTGCAGTGCTTGTGCAGCGCATCGAGAAAGCTCTGATCGATGTAGGTGCCGCCCTCGTGGGTGAACGTCAGCGAGTGGGTTTCCTGCTGCTGGGTGAAGGTCAGGGTGAGCTTGCCGGTGCGGCCGGCTTTGATCTGCATGTCCTCCGGTGCCAGGTCGCCATTGCTGATGGCCGCCAGGCGAGCGAGGAGCACTTCGTAGTCTTGCGGCTCATCGATCACGTCGGGGTCCAGCGAGGCCACGTTCGCCGGAATCAGCTCGCGGAATATCTCCACGACAGTGGCCTTGTCCTTTGCGCTGTTGGGCACCCGGCCGGAGAAGGCCTTGGTTTTACGCAGGATGTCGGTAAGCAGGGCGAGGGTGTTCATGAGATGTCCTTATCTCGGCAACCGAGCGGGCCAGGTGAAAGTGAGCGCATGGGATATCGAGTAAGGCGCGTCGACAGGCGAGCGCGCATGGCGACATCCATTTCCAGGCAGTTGGCCGATAGTGCCACTGCCAATGCAGGTTGGAAATCGAGGCGGCACGGATCTGTGAAAGGGTGCGGGGATACGCCGAGGGTGAGCCGTGCGCCTCCCCTCTGTGAACCCATCGACGGGAACTCATCCCGGGGATTGACCTGGCGCGTGCCCCGTCGATGATGGCGCCCTGGGTACGCCCAACCGCAGGCAGGGAAGCCGCCTCGCCGGGCGTCGAGGATGATCCACACAAGGAGGTTGGCACATGCACGGCATGGCATTGATCGGGATGTTGCTGGTGGGCACGCTGCCCGCGCTGCTCCCTGGATGGCGAGCGTTTCTGGTGGCCCTGGCCGGGGTGGCCGTGCTCTACGGGGCGCAGGTCGCCTGGTTCTTCCGGGCTGTGGAGCGGGAGGCGACCGAAGGGCCCGCCTTCATGACAGGTATCGCCATCCTGGGCGTCGAGCAGGTGCTCGTCGTTGCTTCGATCATCGGGCGGCTTATCGCCCACTTCCTGGCCCGCCGTCTGGGCCGGTACGCGCGGGCCGGCCTGCTCTGGGGACTTGCCGTGTTGGCAGCCAGCATCTGCGCCTTCTCGCTGAGCGGTTACGCCTCGACCCTGCTCATGGGGGCGGCGGTGCCGTTCGCCTGGTTGTGGCTGGCCTTGCTGCTGGCGCCTCGTCCGGCCCAGCCCTTGTCATACGCCTCGACATAATGGCCCTTGTCACCGGCCGCGAACTGCGACCTGAGCCCGGCGCCAGGCCAGGGAGGGAATGGGAGCTTTTGAAGAGCAGGCATCGGCTAGAAGAGGAAGTTTAGAGTGGGAGTGAACAATCTGTTTTCGTTCTCGCCTTCTCCTAGACAATGACGTCGTCACCGCTAAAGAATGCCGCAGCCCCAGAGCCTAACTACTGCCAGGATTGGGCATGAGCTTATTCAAAAAACTGCGGGATGCATTCAGCCAAGCGCGGCACTAACCTCTGAGGTCACTTCCCTACTGCGTCGCATGTGGAACAGCGTCTAGGCATTGGCGGATACCGAAATCTGTGCCAAATAAAACAACGCAGTGATGCAGGTCTATAACCAGTGGCGCGCCAGGAGATGGCTGTCCCGTTATTGAGTTTCAGAAATAGGAGATTGAAGTGTCGTTCAATAACAAGCCGAAAAATCGAAATCAAATATGGGATGCAATATTTGGTTCGGCTGAGTGCGTAAAGAATTACTACTTCTATAGTTATGAATACATAGATGAGAGTGGCTTTATGCAAGATGCAGCGGATATTTTCAAGGGGTGGCCGCCGGCAGAGGAGTTGCTCGATTCTGTTTACAGGGAATTTGAGAAGTTAGGATGCTCTGGTAGTGGGAGATTTCAAGTTATATGGCTTCCATCTTTTGTTGGGGCGAATACCAGCAATAATTACGGTCATTACATATTGCATTACAAGCAATTCGAGGATGGTATATCGTGGCTCGCGTCGCCTTGTGTTCTTCCGTTTCATAGATTGTTTCAAGGTGACTCTACTGAAAGCCGCCGCCCTAACCCAAAAGATGTTCTCACTGAAATAGGCGAAATGATGGCGAAAGATGTTGAGCCAAAATGGCCGAATCAATTTCTCGATTGAAAGTGTGGAGAGATGTGTGGAATGCGAGCAGGTTTATTTTTCCTACTCTAAAACGTTCGACTCTGGCCAATAGCCGTCATTCCCATCAGTAACGCCGCTCCCATGCGGCGTTTCTGTTTTCAACAGTCTAGGAACCGCTTCCAACCCAGCCTATTCCTCAGCAACGGATCATCGCGCACGGCCATACAACGTGGCAGGTCATGCCGGACGATCCAGGCTTAGCTTTGCCGGCGTGGCATAGGGGGCGCGAAGCAGACCGGCTAAACGACGGGGCGGTGTAGGGGCGACTTCAGTCGCCAAGGGATGCGCAGCATCCCCCTGCGATACCGAGTGGCAGACCTGCGGCCTGCTTGGCGACTGAAGTCGCCCCTACCTGCCGAGCACCCTAGGAAGTGAGCGCGGGCAGGGTGACGTCATTGGGTTGCGAATCAGGCGCCTTGCGTGCCGTACCCAGGATCATCTCCGCCGCCTTCTCCGCGATCATCATCGCCGGGGCGTTGGTGTTGCCGGTGATGAGGGTGGGCATGATCGAGGCGTCCACCACGCGCAGGCCGTCGATGCCGTGCACGCGCAGCTGGTCGTCGACCACGGCGAGCGGGTCGTGGCCCATCTTGCAGGTGCCGACGGGGTGGAACACGGTGCCGAGGTTGTGGCGTATCCATTGCTCGATCTGCGCCTGGCTGTCGATGGCCTTGCCGGGCACCAGCTCGCCGCGCAGGTGCTGGCGGAAGGCGGCGGTGTCGGCCAGGCGGCGTACCAGGCGCACGCCTTCCACCAGTTTGCGCAGGTCTTCGGGGTGGCTGAGGAAGTTGGCGGCCAGGTGCGGTTTGTCGCGTGGGTCCGGTGAGTTCAGGCGCACTTCGCCGCGGCTTTGCGGGTGCATCACCGCCACGTGCAGGCTGATGCCGTGGCCGAAGGGCACCGGCCGTTGCGGCTGGTTCTTCAGTGCCGGGGCGACGATCAGGCCCAGCTCCGGTGTCGGTGCGGCCGGGTCGAGCCGCAGGAAGCCGCCGGCTTCCACGGTGTTGGAGGTGAGCGGGCCGCGCCGGCCGGCCAGGTACTGCCAGGGCGAGCGCAGCAGCGGCCAGAGCCCGCGCGGGGAGAGGCCGTAGCCCAGGGCGGCGTCGCTGCGGTACATGAGCACCACGTCCTGGTGGTCCTGCAGGTTCTGGCCCACGCCGGGCAGCTCGTGGCGCAGGGCGATGCCGTGGCGGGCCAGCTCCACCGCCGAGCCGATGCCGGAGAGCATCAAGAGCTGCGGCGAGTTGATGCTGCCGGCGCTGAGAATCACCTCGCGCTCGGCGAACAGCTGCAGCAATTCCTCGCCCTGGCTCACTTCCACGCCCACCGCGCGGTCGCCCTGCAGCAGCACGCGGTGGGTGAGGGCGCCGCTGAACACCTGCAGGTTGGGGCGCGCCAGCACCGGGTGGAGAAAGGCCCGCGCGGCGCTGCAGCGCTCACCGTTGATCTGGGTGACGTGGAAGGGGCCGATGCCTTCCTGATCACTGCCGTTGAAGTCGGCGTTGTAGCGCCAGCCGAGTTCTTCGCCGGCCTGGTAGAACACCGCATTCACCGCACTGGGGCTGCGCAGCTCGGCGACGTTGAGTTCGCCGCCCTGGCCGTGCCAGGCCGAAGCGCCGGGCTCGAAGTGTTCCGAGCGGCGGAAGTAGGGCAGCACCTCGTCGTAGCTCCAGCCGCGGTTGCCCTGGGCGGCCCACTGGTCGTAGTCGTGGCGGTGACCACGGATGTAGATCATCCCGTTGATGGCGCTGGAACCGCCCCACACGCGGCCGCGCGGGCAGGGCACCTCCACTTCGCCGCTGCCGGTGGCGTGGCTGAAACGGTGCATCCAGTTCCATTTCGGGTTGGCGATCAGGCGGATGATGCCCGCCGGCGTGCGGATGTAGCTGCCGGGGAACAGGCTGCGGTCGCTGGGGCCGGCCTCGATCAGGCAGACCGAGAGGCCCGGGTCGGCGGAGAGCCGGTTGGCCAGTACGCAGCCGGCCGAGCCGGCACCGACGATGATGTAGTCGAAGCGACGGGGTGAGGTCATGGCGGATTCCTTGCGGTTCACAGGCCCAGCAGCGAGCCGACGTCCAGGGTCAGCTGCAGGGCGACGACGAAGCCGTCGCCACTGATCTCGGTGGCGCCGGGGTTGTAGTAGTTGTCCGGGTTGAAGAGGTACTGGACGCTGGGTTCCAGGGCGAGGTGGCGGGTGAGGGCGAAGTGGCCGTTGCCTTCCAGCGCGTAGACATCCCGCGAGCCCTGGCTCGGGTCGCCACCGGCGGCGATGCGGCTCTGGCGCTGGAACTCCAGCTGGTGCGGGTTGAGGCGCAGGTAGCTGGCCTTGAGGTTGAGTTTGTCGCCGGGGCGCTCGAAGGGCGCGAGCCAACTGATGCCGGCCTCGGCGAAGTGGCGGAAGGGCTGCTTGTCGTCGGCGGCGGCCGACAGCGAGCCGAACAGCTGTGCCGCCTGGGGCGCATCACCCTTGCCGCCGTCGGCGCGCCACACCGTTTGCTGGAACTTGAAGAAGGCGCCGCTGCTGCCGTGCTCGCTGGCACCGGTGAGCGGGTCGGTCTGCCGGGAGGTGTTGTGGTAGCCGTTGAGCTCGTAGTGGGAGCTGTAGGGGTTGCGCTCGGCGCCTTCGCGGCGGCCGATGCCGTAGAGCAGGCTGGTGCCGCTGGCGTCGGTGGTGCTGAAGTCCAGCCCGTGGCGCTTCTTCAGGTAGTCCACGGGGTTGGATTCGAAGGCCCCGGCGTGCAGGTACAGGTCCGGCGTCAGGCGGTACTTCAGGTAGCCGCCCCAGGCGCCGTAGGGCGGCGGTAGCACGCCGGTGGAGGCGTCGATCACCGGGTCGTTGCAGGTGACCTGGCTCTCGCAGTTGTAGATGAAGAAGTAGCGGCGGGCGTTGGTGCGGCCCAGGTGGGTTTCCAGGTTGCCGTCGAGCCATTGCTGCTCCCAGGTCAGCAGGCTCAGCTGGCTGGCACCGATGTCGTTGTGGATCGGTGCGCCGCCGAAGTAGCTGCCGACGGCCCCTTGCCAGGCGCCCGAGGTGGGCTGCCCGGTGTTGCGGTCGAGGATGAACTGGGTCTGCTCGATGTGCAGGGCGGCACCGTCCAGGCCGGCCATTTTGCCCAGATCCAGGTCGGCGCCGAGGAACAGGTCGCCGCTGTTGCCGAAGCTGTGCGGGCGCGGGCCGGTGTCGAGGTTCTTCACGGCCAGGCTGAGGAATACCGCGTGGGTCTTGATGCCGTGTTCGGCGAGCTGGCTGCCCAGCTCCGCCAGCGGGCCGGTGGCCTCGTCGGCGAGGCTGGGCAGGGGCAGCAGGGGCAGGCTCAGGAGCAAGGCGTTGCGGGCCAGGGTGCGGTTCATGGTTGGGCGGTCCTTTCTTGTTGTTGTTAAGGCGCGGTTGTTTTGGGCAGCAGGGCCTCGCCCCGGGGCGCGGGCTCCGGGGTGGGCGCTTTCGGGTTGGGTCAGGGCTTCAGGTGCAGAGGTAGCCGCCGTCCACGGCGAGCACGGCGCCGGTGATGAAGCTGGCCGCCGGGCTGCAGAGGAAGGCCACGGCGGTGGCCACCTCGGCCGGCTCGCCCCAGCGCTCCAGAGGCGTGCGCTGCATGATCCGCCGGGTGGCTTGTGCATCCGCCTTGAGACCGGCGCCCAGGGGCGTGTCGATCCAGCCGGGGGCGATGGCGTTGACGCGGATGCCGAGGGCCGCGTACTCGATGGCCAGCGACTTGCTCAGCTGCACGATGGCGCCCTTGCTGGCGCTGTAGGCCGGGCGGTCGGCCGAGCCGAAGGTGCTGAACATCGAGGCGATGTTGACGATGCTGCCGCCCTGGCGGGCCAGCAGCTCGCGGGCGCACTGGCTGGCGCGCATCGCGGCGACGAGGTTGATCTGCAGCACGCGCTCGAAGCTCGCCGGCTGGTATTCCTCGCGGTCGCGGCTGATGCCGGCGCAGTTCACCAGCACATCCAGCCGGGGCAGGGCCTGGATGGCCGCTTCCAGCGCGGCGGCGTCGCTCACGTCCAGCTCCTGCGGGCGCACCAGCGGGTGGCGCGGGGTGAGCGCGCCATCCGCGTTAAGCCCGATGGCCAGCACCGAGGCGCCCAGTTCGGCGAACTGCAGGGCGATGGCGGCGCCGATGCCGGAAGTGCCGCCGGTGACCAGCACCTGGCGATCACGGAACAGCCCGGGGTTGAAGGTCGATGCGTGCATGTTCAGGCCTCCGCCAGTTCTGGGTTGGGATTGACCAGCACCTTGATCTGCGCCTTGTCGGCCAGCAGGGCTTCGAAGCCATCGCTGACGGCGCGCTCCAGCGGCACGCAGCGGGTCACCGCGCGGCCCAGGTCGAGGCGGCCGCTGTCCAGCAGGGCGATCAGCTCCGGGTAGACCTCGCGGTAGCCGACGCTGCTGGTGATGCGCAGCTCGTTATTGACCAGGTGGAAGGCGTCGAAGCGCGCCTCGCCCATCAGGCCCACCAGCACCGCCTCGCCGCCCTTGCGCAGGCCGTGCAGGGCCGCGTCCAGTGTGGCCTGGGTGCCGGCGGCCTCGAAGGCGCAATCCACGCCACCGCTGGCTTGCAGCTGCTGCGCCACGTCCACCTGGCGGGCGTCGAGCACGCGCTCGGCGCCGAACTCCAGAGCCCGCGCCAGGCGCTCGGGGGCCACGTCCACCGCGACTATGTGCTCGACGCCGCGCAGCCGGGCGAGGGCGATCAGCAGCAGGCCGATGGGCCCGAGGCCGAACACCGCGCAGCGGTCGCCGGGCTGCAGGCTGCTCTGGCGCAGGGCATGCAGGGCCACGGCAGCCGGCTCCAGCACGGCGGCCTGGCGCAGGCTCACGCCGGCCGGCAGGCGGTGCAGCATGTAGGCCGGCACCCGGGCGCGCTCGGCGAAACCGCCATCGCCCATCAGGCCGATAAAGCCCATGGAACTGCACAGGTTGTACTGGCCCGCGCGGCAGTAGCGGCAATCACCGCAGCGGTAGATGGGCTCCACCGCCACCCGGTCGCCCAGCGCGAAGCCCTGCACCCCGGCGCCCAGTGCGGTGACCACGCCACTGAACTCGTGGCCCAGGGTCAGCGGCGCGCGGCAGCCGGACAGCGGGTGCGGCTGCTGCTGGGGGATGGAGTGCGGGCCATCCTGGTACTCGTGCAGGTCGCTGCCGCAGATGCCGCAATAGGCCACCTTGAGCTCCACCTCGCCGGGGCCGGGCGGGGGGATGTCGAGGGCGTCCAGGCGCAGGTCCCGGGCGCCATGCCAGCGCAATGCGTTCATCAGGGTTGTCCTTGCAGGTTGGCGGTGTCGGCGAGGGGGCGGCCGGCCTTGCGGGCCAGCACCGTGGGCGCGGTTTCCTTGAGGAACAGCGAGAGCAGGGCGGCCAACAGGGCACCGCCGCAGCTCATCCACATGACGATGGAGAGGCCGTAGCGGTCGGCGGCGAAGCCGGCGATGGTCGGGGCGATGAAGCCGCCCACCAGCTCGCCGATGCCCATGATCAGCCCCAGGGCGGTGGCGATGACGCCGCGCGGCACCGTCTCCGCCGGGATGGTGGCCATGAACAGGGTGAAGCAGCCCAGGCCCGTGTAGGTCAGCAGCATCGCCGCACCGAGGGTGAAGGGCGTGGGCGCGTAGAGCAGGGCCAGCGGGCAGCAGGCGGCCACCAGGGAGAACAGCACCAGGGTCGGGCGCCGGCCGATGCGGTCGGAGATCGCTGCCACGGCGAAGCCCCAGAACACCCAGGCCACGCCCAGGCAGCTCATGATCCCGCCCATGCTCGCCGGGCTGTAGCCGCGCTGGCTGACCAGGAAGGTGGGGGTGAAGGAAATCAGCACGATGAACCAGGTGAGGAACACGCAGCTGATCAGGGTGCACAGCAGGATGTTGCGGCTCTTCAGCAGGGCCAGGCGGCCGCCGAGGCCGACGCCGTGGCCGGCCGCGCTGGCGTCGGGTTTGCGTGCCCGGTCGTCGGGGCGCACGTAGCGCCAGATCAGCCAGGCGATCAGCAGCCCCGGCACCAGGGAGATGACGAAGGCATGCCGCCAGCCGAAGGCCTCGGCCAGGCCGATCAGCACTGGTGGGCCGATCACCGCGCCCAGCAGGCCGGCGGCCGAGCCCTGCAGCAGGCCCATGTTGAGGCCGCGCCGATGGGGCGACGAGGCCTCCACCATCAGCGATTGCGACAGCGGCAGGATCGGCCCCTCGGCCAGCCCCATCACGCCCCGGAACAGCAGCAGGCTGAGGAAACCGCCCACCAGCCCGGACAGCGCCGAGCACAGCGAGAAGAGGATCACCGCCGCGATCAGCAGCGGCTTGCGCACGCCGTTGCGGTCGGACCACAGGCCCACCAGGGCCCCGGATACCGCCCAGGCCAGGGCCAGCACCGACGACAGCATGCCCAGGTGGCGGTTGCCGAGCTGCAGCTCCTCGGCCATGAAGGGAAACAGGAAGGACAGTGCCAGGCGGTCGAAGAATACGAAGCCGAAGGTGAGGAAGAGCACGCCGAGCAGTACGTTTTCATACCGGGCGTTGGAAGTCGTGGGCGCCATGTCGTTCTCCTCCGGGGCGCCGTGCGGGCGCCCCGGGCAAGGGGTCAGCGGAACAGGGAGTCGATGTAGGCGGCGCCGAGGCCGATCTTCTCGTAGTGCTCGCGGCACATGGCGATGTAGGAGTGCACGTCGAAGTAGCCCTCCGGCTCGCCGCGCTCGTCGAGCCAGATCAGCGGGCCCTTGACGATGAAGAAGGCGCGCATGGGCTCCTCGTGCTCATAGGCCACCAGGGTGTGGCCCTCGCCGGGCGTCTCGTAGACGAAGTCGCCGGCGGTGGCGGTCCAGTCGTGCTCCAGGTAGCCCCACTTGCCGGAGAGGGTGTAGGCGAACACTTCGTGGGGGTGGTAGTGGCGGTTCACCAGGCCGGCGCTGCGGGCCATGAGGATGTCGCACCAGCGGTTCTCGCTCGGCGAGATCCACAGCGGGCGCGAGGACACCGTCTCGGTGAAGGGCACGTACAGGCTCAGGTCGTCGCTCGCCGCGTTGGGCAGATAAACCTCGGGCTTGGCGTCGGGCTTGAAGCAGTTGGGGATGGCTTGCAGGTCTTTCCAGAATTCGTTGCGGGCAGGCTCGGCCATGTTCCAGTCTCGTTGTTGTTATGGACTGGGGCCGACTCTAGAGGGCGCGGCGGCAGCGGGTTTGATCGCCTCGGCCCTGTTGTTTGCGCTTTTCGGACAGGGCCCGGGCAGCGGGCGGGGGGCGATTGACGGCGGGCAGCGTTCAGATGTTAATGACCGGGCGTCGCCCACACCCGCAGAGGATGCGCGACGCCCGGTCCCCGGGAGCTGCCGATGTTTGGCCCGGGGGTTCGATCCGCGGCGACCCACGAGAACAATAAGAATGACCACACCCGCCTTGCTCGAGACCCGGCGAGCCAGTACCTGCGACATCCCGGTCGAACAGCGCCTGAGGTTCTGGGAGCAGTACAACGCCTCCATCCTCGTCGGCCTCAAATGCTCCTCCTACGCCGACGGTGGCCTCGCCGCCTCGCAGTCCAACCTCGAACTGGGCGCCATGAGCCTGGCCCTGGTGCGCGGCAACCAGCATGTGGTGGAGCGGGACTGCTCGATGATCCGCTCGGTGCCCAAGGAATCGGTGTTCGTCTCCCTGGTGCAGGAAAGCCGCTCGTTCTTCTACCAGGGCGAAGGCTGCACCCTGCTGGAGCCGGGGGAGATGATCATCTACCGCACCGACAAGCCCTACCTGTTCGGCTTCTCCGGCGCCATGCGCCAGTTCATCTTCGACATCCCCCAGGACCTGTTCGGCGAACGCTGCCTCGGCCGCCTCGACGGCCCGCTCAAGGTCGGCGCGGAAACCCGCCTGCAACGCCTGCTCACCCGCACCCTCTGCGAGCGCACCCAGGGCTTCTTCCAGCGCCCCGCCAACCGTGAGGCCGAGCACTTCGAGGACGACGCCCTGGAGCTGCTCTCCAGCATCATCGCCGGCAGCACCGGCGAACACCGCGTCAGCGCCCAGGGCGCCTCTTATCTATTGGCCGCCAAACGCCTGATCGCCGAACAACTGGGCGACCCGGCCCTCAGCTGCGAGCGCGTCGCCCAGGGCATCGGCATCTCGGTACGCCACCTCACCCGCCTGTTCGCCCAGGAAGGCGGCTCACCCAGCCGCTACATCGCCGAACGCCGTCTCGAACTCGCCCACCGCCTGCTCAGCAGCCCGCAAGCCAGTGGCCTGGATATCAGCGAGGTGGCCTACCGGCACGGGTATTCGAGCCAGGCGCATTTCGCGCGGAGCTTCAAGGCGAGGTATGGGCGGACGCCGAGTGAGGTGAGGGGGGAGGGATGTACTCCCGGCAGTGGTTTGCCGGGATGTAACCCTAGTCTGTGAGGTGAAACTGTGGCCATCTGCTCGCTCATTGCTCGTATGGGAATAATACTTGCCGTTCTGCTTTGGTAAGGAGCGAATAGTTATTAAGTGAGTGGTTTTATTCTTAGAATTGCTGTGGCTTTCGAATTCCTTCAAAGAAGTAATTGATTATATATTTCTCAAATTCAGTGAAGTGTATCGATTTATAAATGTAGTCAGCAGAATAATCGTTAAGAAGTTTTATGGTGTCATGTATGGTCAGTTCTTCGTTTAGAAAATTTATGATTTTATATTTGTGGAGTTTCTTTGAGATCATTCTAGGCAGGCCGTACTCTTCCAGGTCATAAACTACAGAAGGAAGGAAGGCATGAGATAGTTTTGTGGAAAACGAAGAGATTTCTACATTTGAGTTTTTGAATATTGATTTCTGTAGGGTGTTTATGTCGTTCAGTAATGAGGAGAGTTTGAATGATACATTTCTCTCTAGCATGAAAAATGATGAAATATCTATTCGGTGTTGTGCTAGTTCATCTAGTAGTTGTGGGATTGAGTGTGTCCAGTTTTTGGAAAGAATTTTAACAAAGGCCACAAATTTACTGTACTCGATATCCCATTTTCCTGGCAGTAGGTTAATTGCTTTGTACAGTGGTCTCTCCCAATGGTATGGGGTTTCAGAGTTTAGGAATGCAAGGCCATTCCACTCTGATGGGTTCTCCTTCATATCTCTTGCTATGTGTCTGATTAAATTTGCGTCTCCTTGTAGGGTGCCGGATTTTTGGAGGCTCTCATAGTCAAATCCAAGAAGCTCTTGCATCTCATCTTGATAAGATATTATTTTTGCTATTTGTTCATTTGTTAGATCTTGTTTGTACTTGCTGGAGGAAATGTCAGGAAGAATCTCGTCCGGCAGGGTCAGGTTGAGCAGTGTAGCCTCTTCCTCAGGGGGGGCATCCAATATGAATATCTTCCCTATGAAGTGTTTAAACATCCTCCCGCCGCGGCCAATTATGTTCTTATAAGTGAAGTCGTTGAGTTTCGACTTGCCATTTTTATTTCTCCATATGATCACGTTTTCGGCTGATGTATTAACTCCCTCGATTATTGATGAGGTTGATACGATTTTGTTAAGTCCATGTGGTTCTTCAAATAATTTAACTTGGAGCTGGCTTAATGATCTATGAATTTGTCCGTTGTGTATCCCTGTGGATTTTTTTACCAAAGAAATCAAATCCCAGTTCGCTGAGTAGTTGCTCTCTAACCAGTTTGCAAAACTTGTGAGTAGAGGGGTTTCTGAGTTTTTGATATTTTTCTTTATTATCTCGGAAACTCTGTCAATGTCTGCGTAGGTGCCGGCATATATTAAAGATTTTCCATGATTCTTGGATAATATGTCGACTAGGGCTTTGGATTTTTTATTTTCGTTGCCGCCAATTTCGCCGGAATAGTCCTTTTTGTCTAGGTATACAGTATTAAAGTCGAGAGAGATGAATTTCATGTCTCTGGTGAATGGGTTTTCATTTATACGGGATATATTTGGGGCGAGGAAATATCGCTGCTTTGCTATGGAGCCAAGCTTTAAAATGGCACGTAAAAGTGAAGAGGATCGTTCTTTATCGAATAGTTTACTTGCTTTATAGAATTCATCGATGACAAGAATATCAATTGTTTTGATCTTGCTTATATATGAAAGAGCTCTTTCTTGTGGAAATATAAATATATTTCGGTCAGCTGGTTCGGACTCTGTTGTTGTGATGATTTTATGGGTGTCAGAAAACTTAGGGTAAAGCCTGCGGCGCGTTTCATCAGTCAGGGCAATTGTTGGTACTATTATTACAACGTTGTCTGGGTTTTTAATGGAGATAAAGGCGTCTATAACAAAGCTCTTTCCAAAGCTGGTTGGAGCACTTACGGCTAAATTTGTACCATCTAAAAGTTGTTTTAGAAGAGATGATTGCTCTCTATGTAGGGTGATAGGGAATTCTAGCCCAGTATCCACCTTAAATGCTTCAAAGACGAAGCGGTCCTGCCAAGAAGCGGTGTCTGGTTTGAGGTATGGGAAAAGGCCAGTCTCTCTTATTAGTGAGTTTATAAGTGGTGTGTAAGGGATTTTGTACTTCTCATGGTGATCAAGCAGTTTGATTAATTCATTTCTAGCTGCCTGTTCATTGCTTTGGCTTAGAAGGGTATTTATCTCCTGGCACCTCTCAAAAATCTCCATTTCTACTGATCCTTGTAGTGTTCAACATTGGCTAGGAATTTTTTTACGATTTCTTCTTTTGAAGGTACGGGAAATAGAATCAAGTGGAATTTTATTTCGCTGTATTTATGAATGCTTCCGATTTTTTTTGCTTGTTTAGAGAAATATGCTGATGCTCTGTTCTGATGGTATGTGAGTATTTCTTTTTTATATTCCGTAGTCAGGGTTGTTTGGTTTTTAGTTATTTGACACTCATGTAGAAGTAGTATTGGGATGTTGATTTTTGATTTTAGCGGATCAATGGATTCTTGCGGGGATAGTGCTGTTTGTATTTTTCTAAGTATGGATTCGTCTTGCACTACTGATTCTAGGTCTTTGGTGTTAAGTATTATGCTGTTTTCTTTCTTTAGCTTGTTGGTATTGAGGGAGTTTTCAACGGATTTTATTATCTCGGGGAGACGTGCATCTTCAATGCTGTTGTAAAATTTTGCCTCCCCAAACCATAAAGAATAATCGCCATCTTTGATGGTTATGTGGACGCTGTCTGCGCCTTTGGCAGTGTCCTGTGAGTTCTGTTTGTGGAATATTTTAGGTACTACTGGTAATGCCCCGTATTGGTGTTTCATGATTCCGTACAGGACAATTTCTGCAAGTTCGCTTCCTTCGCTTATGTCTCCGTCTTTATCAGTGAGCCTTAAGTTTTTCGCTGCCTCGGTAAGGAGGGAGTGGTTTACTAGTGAAGCTCTTTCTTTAAATGATAGAGATGTCTCGCCGATGTTGTCCCAAATAAAATTTTGGAATTTCTTGAACATCCATTTGCCGTCCTCGAAGTGATTGATCATGCAGAGGACGTTTTTGTTGTGTGCGGGCTGGATTTCGCTTTCTGGAACGAAGGTTAGAAATAGCTCGTCAATTAATACTTCAAAGCTAATGGGCATCTTGGTCTCTTTTAAATATTTGGCTATCGCTAGTCTTCGATCTGCTGGCGCCGGTTTATGCTATGTGGGATTTGTCTTTTATGAAAAACTGCAGGTACGGGGCAGCGAAAGATTAAGAAGTGTCTAAGTCGAAAATATTGATGGTCGAGTAATTGATCGCTAAGACGAGGTGCGAGGGATTGCTGCCAAAGGCCCATAGTGCTTTCCTTTTCGCGCCGAACCGAATCGGCTAATTGGTCCAATGAACTGACATCCTGTTAGGTGATGCGACTTGGATGGCGCATCGCCAGTAGCGTTGTTTGAAATTAGCCAATAAGCAGCGTATTGCGCAAGTAATCCTTTCGTTCAGTACTGGATTCTCGTCGCTATGATCGCTGCAGTGGTTCAGTCAGAGAGCTCGCACTGTAGGGCTAGGATGGATGGCGCATAGGTAAACAGAACCGTGCCGGGTTCTGCTGAAGACTGGGTCTACTCAAGTAGGCTAACCGCTTGCCGCTTTTAGTTGCTTGCCCTCCCGCCCCCTCATCCCTATCCTGCACCGGCCACGGTAAGTCCCGTGGCCGGGTTTGACAGCCCGAAACAACATTGGCGCGAATGCGCCTGAAGGTGCATGCGAAAAACGGCGAACGTTTTTTGCAGGCATCAGCACGCATGCAGTTTTCACAACTGCTCTGCTTTATGGCAGGTCGCGCGGGGAGACCCTCGCGGTCTGCCGGTTCCAATGTTGCCGGTCTGTCAACCCCGCGTGGCCTGCCACCCTTCGACTGACAGCGAATGTGGCGGCCTTCAATCCAACATTGGAGAGCCACCATGCACGACGCATTCACCCGTCTCGTTCTCTACCGCTCAGCCCTGCACCCCATCCTTCCCACCCACGGGGAGGTTTCGGCATGAGCGATATCACTCACGAACAACGCCGCCTCCAGCAATTGGTCCAGGGCCTGGATGCGCGCCTGCATACCACCCTGGTAATTGCCGAGGTGATTCTGGAAAACGTGTCCCTGCACGATGGCGTGCCGGGGCCGTTTCTCGATGGTTACCGGGAGGGCGCGTTGATGGATGCGGTGATCCACCTGTCGCGCAGCAACTATGAGGATTACCTGCGGCTGGTGGAGATGGTCGGGTTGCCTTTGGGGCGCCAGGTGCCCTGATAGGCAGCGGGGCAGGGTGGTGGCGGGCTAGGGCTGCGCCACCCCTTTGGGCGCCGCTGAACTCGGCGGCGCCGTTGCGGTTCCAACCTTCACGGGCTTGCGAACCCCCGGGTGCCGTGGCGCCCGGGCTGGCGCCGTGGTTGCCCGACTTCCTTTATATGAGGTTCGAGCCATGCGCCCATTTGCTGCCTTGCCCATCCGCGCCTTCACCTTCGCGCTCGGCCTGTTGCTCGCCACCGGTGCTTCCGCTGCCGAGGAGGCGGTGCTGGTCGATGCCATCAATGCCTACCGCGCCCAGCCGCAGAACTGCGGCAACCAGCCCACCGTTGCGCTTACGCCTTTGGCCAGTGACCCGCGCCTGGCGCTGCCCACCGGCAATGGCGAAACCTGGCGGGCGGCGCTGGAGCAGTCCGGCTACCGGCCGGGGGATGTGCGCACCATTCTCCTCACTGGCCCGGCCGATGCCCAGGCGGCGTTCAAGGCGCTGCTGGGGTATTGCGATATGCTGCTGAACCCGCAGTTCGTCGATGTGGGCGTGAGCCAGGCGGGGCCGGTGTGGCGGGTGACCTTCGCCCGGCCGTTGCACAGTGCGGCCGTGACCGGCGGGCCGTCGCCGGTGTCGGCGCTGCTGGAGCAGGTGAACGCGGCGCGGGCGCAGCCACGCCTCTGCGGGGGCGAGCCCTTCGCTTCGGCGCCGCCGCTGACCTGGAACCAGGCCCTGGCTGCGGCGGCGACCTCTCACAGCCAGTCGATGGCGCTAAACGGTTTCTTCGCCCACCAGGGCACCGACGGCAGCGCGCCGGCGGATAGGGCGCGCAGCGCGGGCTATACGGGCACGCGGGTGGCGGAAAGCATCGCCGCTGGCATGGGCTCGGCAGCAAGCGCTGTGCAGGGCTGGCTGGCCAGCCCCGAGGAGTGTTCGCGCCTCATGAGCCCGCTGTTCACCGACCTGGGCGGTGCCCAGTCGCCAGCGGCGAAGGCGGGTGGGATTTATTGGACGCTGTTGTTGGGCGCTCCGTAGAAACCTGCCTGCGTTGCCGTCGTCAACGGTATTGGTGGACTACCAGAACGTCGTAATTCGCACGCGTGCGGAGGGCTGTATGGGATGTAGCCCCGACTTGAACCGGGCCAAGGGCGTCATCCCCTCGAGCGCAAGGAGTGGCCAGTGCGGTGCGCATTTGCGGATGGCTTTATCAATTCGTCGGGATTGATATGGCCGTTCATTCAGGCGGCACAGTCGGTTTGGCAGCGCACTCGTCCGGATTCGAGCGCAATGGTTAGCTCCACTGCGGCAGGTTGCCGTATGCGCATCTCCACCTCCCGGTAGTCCGGTTCATCGTGTCGATGCCCATCTTGGCTTCAGAAGCTTCGTGCACTTCCAGGGGCTTTTCCCTATTTCCAGCTCACCATGGTTTCAGCCTACTGTCTCGCGCCCGACTGCAGGCTCATGGTTTCGCATCGAGACAGACAGGCGATGCACGTCGGTCACCATAGGGCTGCCAGCTGTGGCGCCCACCCCGATAAGGCCTGACCATGCTCGCTGGCGTTTGCCCCTTCTTTGATCACAGCTATGCCAGTGACGCTTATGTTCGATAGCGGCCGCATCCCTTCGCCGAACCATTTACGCGTTCCTGCAACGCAATGGAGTCCGAGCATGCGCACACTCAACCAGTCCCCCATATACCTGATTGCGCTGGGGGCCTTTGCCCTCGGCATGGCCTCCTATGTCACAGCCGGGCTGATCCCGATGATCGAGGCCTCGTTCGCAGTCTCTGTCGCGGTGGCCGCACAGTTGGTCACCGCATTCACACTGGCCTATGGCCTGGGTTCACCGATCTTCGTGGCTTTGACGCCAGCACACCATCAGCGCGCCGGCCTGCTGCTGGCACTAGGCCTGTTCGTCATCGCCAACGCAGCCAGTGCGCTAGCCGAGAGCTTCACCGCGCTGATGGCCTGGCGTGCCATCGCCGGCATTGGGGCCGGCGTCTATCTCGCCATGGGTATCGGTGCCTCGACTGCCGTCTCCACCCCGGAACATCGCGGAAAAGCCATTGCAATCATCATGGGTGGCATGGCCAGTGGTGTAGTGCTGGGCGTTCCACTCAGCCTGCTGATCGCAGAACAGCTGGGCTGGCAGGCTGCCCTATGGCTGGTTTCCCTTCTCGGCCTGGTGGCCTTCTTCGGCCTGCTGCTGAAGCTCCCGTCCTTACCGGCAGCCGCTGCCACCACACTGGGCCAGAAGCTGGCTATTCTCGGCGACGGCCATGTGCTGGTCATCCTGCTGGTGTCGCTGCTGGCTGCCGTCGCCAGTTTGGGCATGTACACCTTCATCGCTCCGCTGCTGGCTGATCCGTCCTATGGTGGGGTGCATTCGGTCACCCCCTATCTGTGGGTCTGGGGTATCGGCGGTGTGTTGGGCAGCTTCCTGATCGGCCCACTGGTGGACCGCATCAAGGGCCCGGTACTGACCTTCGTCATCATGCTGATTCTCGCCGTGTCGTTGTTCGTGCTTCCACTTGCGGCTGCCTTCAGCACCTGGCTGGTGATGCTGCCTATCGCGCTGTGGGGCGCGGTTGGATGGGCGCTGCAAGTACCGCAGAACAACGAGCTGATCCTGGCACGTCAGGCACAGGGTGATGGCAACCTGGCTATCGCGTTGAACGAGTCGGCGCTCTACCTGGGTAGCGCCATCGGCGCGGCGGCTGGTGGCTTCGTGCTGCTGTTGCAGATGCCTATCTGGATCCTGACCGCCAGTGCGGGCGGTGTCGCAGCGCTGGGTGCCCTGCTGCAGATTATCAACCTGCGTCGCCAGCCAACCTGGAGCGGTGACGTGCAAACCGAGCCGTGTAACTGACGGAGGCAAAGGGCAGCCCGTCGGAAGCGCCGTGCGGAGGTGCGCACGGCACACCCTACGGCTCGCGTTCATCTTCGGTTCTCAATTCGCATAGTCACCGTATGTAGCCCGGACTTCAGTCCGGGAGTTTTGTGCGCATCGGTTCCCGGGCTGAAGCCCGGCTACGGTAGGGGTGAGAGCTTGTCGCCCTTACTTCGCCTTGGCCAGGCTGGCCATATAGGCCGCGAACATGTCGCTCAAGGCGCCGATCAGTTCGCTGCGCGTGAGCGGCGGCTGGGGATGGCTCATGAAGCGGATGATGGTCATCAGCGCGCTGTTGATGACGACGTAGAGCGTGGGCAGCGGGTTGTCGATGGGGATTTCCCGCAGGTGGCGCAGCAGGTAGAGGCGGCAGAAGTCGAACAGGTGCCGCTCCATCTCGTCGACCACCTTCAGCGTGCGCAAGTCCTGCCAGTGGCGCGCCAGTTCGAGGTGCAGGCTGGCGTTGCGGTCGATGAATGCGAATACCGCCTGCAGCAGGCGCTCCACGGCGGTATGCACGTCGTCCGCCAGCAAGGCCGTGGCGTTGTCGCGGACCACGTCGGCCAGCGCCTGGCTCATGCGGTCGAGCAGGGCCTCGACCAGGGCTTCCTTGCTGGCGAAGTACTGATAGAGCGAACCGACACTGACCCCGGCCTCGGCGGCGATGAGGTTGGTGCTCAGGCGTGCCAGGCCGTCGCGGGCGATGACCCGGGCGCAGGCTTCCACCAGGTCGGCGACCATCTGTTGCGAGCGTTGCTGGCGGGGCTGCTTGCGCATGGCGGGCTCCGGACGCGAATTGAATGCGAGCGGATAGTCGCATTAGCGTGAGGGCGTTTCCAAGCCCTTGCCGGAGCCGCTTTCATGCAAGCACCAGACCTCGCTCAGCCCGCCCATCCACCCGCCCCGCCAAGCCCGCTGGGGCCGGACTCACTCACCTGGCGCTACTTCGGCGACCTGCGCGGCCTGCTGCTGATCGGGCGCACCGGCATACTGCAGAACATGCACCCGGGCCTGGCCGCCGGCGTGCTGCAGCACTCCGACCTGTTCGCCAACCCCTGGAACCGCCTGCTGCGCTCCATCCCGCCCATCCTGGGCGTGGTCTACGACGGCGGCCAGGCTGCCGGCACCGCTTTGCAGGTGCGCTCCTTCCATCGCGATATCAAGGGCCAGGACGGGGAGGGACGGCCCTACCACGCTCTCAGCCCCGAGCTGTTCTACTGGGCCCACGCGACCTTCTTCGAGGCGCAGATCGCCCTGCAGCAGTGGCTCGGTGCGCCCCTGGACGAACAGCAATGCGAGCGCCTCTACCAGGAGTCCGTCCACTGGTATGCCCTCTATGGATTGCCGATGGGGCAGGTGCCGGAGAGCTACGTCGCCTTCCAGGGCTACTGGCAGCGGATGCTGGAGCAACGCCTCCAGCCGACGGAGATCACCACCTGGTACTTCGGCTCGACCGGGGATTTGCAGGCGCCCTATCCCTGGATGCGCGGCCCGCTGTGGTGGTGCCTGCAGCCGGTGCTGGTGGGCGGCGTGCGCTGGGTGGCGCGGGGCACCTTGCCGCCGGTATTGCGTGAGCGGCTGGGGCTGCGGTGGACGGCGTCGGACCAGCGCCGGCTGCGTCTGCTCGCCGGGTTCCTGCGGCTGGCCTGGCGTGTGCTGCCCGGGGAGTGGGGCTATTTCCCCCGGGCGCGACGGGCGATACGGCGTGCGCGGCTGGCTGCCAGCGGAGCGCACCAGGCCCGCCAGGCTTGAGGGGCCTGGGGTAGCCCGGACTTCAGTCCGGGGGCTCTATGTGCGTCCCGCCCCGGGCGGAAGCCCGGGCTACGGGGGCGTGGTTGGGCGGGGGCTTAGTGCGGAGCGCGGTTGCGGATGGTTTTCATCAGGTCATCCGGGCTGATGTGGCCGACCACCTGGGCCGCGGCGCTGCCAGGTTGCGGCAGGTCGAGGATGTGGCCCTTCATCTTGCCGATGACGTGCATTTCGCAGGGCTTGCAGTCGAACTTCAAGGTCAGCACTTCATCGCCGTGCACCAGCTGCATCGGTGCGACCTTGGTGCGCACGCCGGTCACGCCCTTGGCCTGCTTGGGGCAGAGGTTGAAGGAGAAGCGCAGGCAGTGCTTGGTGATCATCACCGGCACTTCGCCGGCTTCCTCGTGGGCCTCGTAGGCGGCGTCGATCAGTTGCACGCCGTAGCGGTGGTAGAAGTCCCGCGCCTTCTGGTTGTAGACGTTGTAGAGGAACGACAGGTGTGCCTCCGGGTACACCGGCGGCGGCACGGCGACGGGCTTGCGGCCACCGCGCGGGTGGGCGGCGACGCGGGCTGCGGTCAGTGCCTCGATGGCTTCGCGGCGCAGGGCCTTGAGCTGGGAGTTGGGGATGAAGAAGGCCTGGGGCGCGTCCAGCTCCACAGCGTCGGCGTGGTACATCGTGGTGCCCAGCTGGCCGAGCAGGTCGTGCAGCTGTTCGAGGGCCTGCTCGGGCTTGTTGGCGGCGCCGAAGGGGCCGTCCAGGGCGACGCTGGCGCTGACGCCTTCCTCGCTGGTGGCGGTCAGTTCCAGGCGCTCTTCACGCAGCTTGGCGACCCAGGAGAGGCCGATGCGGCGCTCGGACGAGGTCTTCTGCAGGGCCTGCTGCCAGTTGTGGTCGAGGTTGCGCGAGAGCGGGTGGTTGGGGCGCAGGCGGAACAGGCCCTCGGGCATCTCGTTGGGCTCGACGCGGTAGCGGTAGCGCTTCTGGCCGTCTTCCTCGAACTCGCCCTTGGGCTCGGCGATGTTGGCGCGGAAGCCCACCACCTCGCGCTTGACCAGCACGTTGAGGCCGTCGCCGTTGGACAGCGGCTCCTGGGTCACCACCAGCAGGTCGCGCTTGTTGACCTTCTCGACGTTGCCCACCAGCAGGCCGGTGAAGGTGGGGGAATCGAAGGCGCCGATGTCGATCTTGCGGTCGGTGACGAAGTAGTCGGTGCTGCCGCGGTGGAAGGTCTTGTCCGGGTCCGGCACGAAGAAGTGGTCGGTGCGGCCGCTGGAGGCGCGGGCCAGGTCCGGGCGGTTCTCGAGGATGCCGTCCAGGCGCTGGCGGTAGTAGGCGGTGATGTTCTTCACGTAGCCCATGTCCTTGTAGCGCCCTTCGATCTTGAAGGAGCGCACGCCGGCATCCACCAGGGCGCTGAGGTTGGCGCTCTGGTTGTTGTCCTTCATGGACAGCAGGTGCTTCTCGAAGGCGACGACGCGGCCCTGGTCATCCTTCAGGGTGTAGGGCAGGCGGCAGGCCTGGGAGCAGTCGCCCCGGTTGGCACTGCGGCCGGTCTGGGCGTGGGAGATATTGCACTGGCCGGAGAAGGCCACGCACAGCGCACCGTGGATGAAGAATTCGATGGCCGCGTCGGTCTCGTCGGCGATGGCGCGGATCTGCTTGAGGTCCAGCTCGCGGGCCAGCACCAGCTGGGAGAAGCCGGCCTGGTCGAGGAACTTGGCCCGCTCCAGGGTGCGGATGTCGGTCTGGGTGCTGGCGTGCAGCTCGATCGGCGGGATGTCCAGTTCCATCACGCCCATGTCCTGGACGATCAGCGCGTCGACGCCGGCGTCGTACAGCTGGTGGATCAGCGCGCGCGCCGGCTCCAGCTCGTCATCGTGGAGGATGGTGTTGATGGTGACGAACACGCGGGCGTGGAAGCGCCGGGCGAACTCCACCAGCTGGGCGATATCGGCCACCTCGTTGCAGGCGTTGTGCCGCGCGCCGAAGCTCGGGCCGCCGATGTACACGGCATCGGCGCCATGCAGGATGGCCTCGCGGGCGATGTGTACATCGCGGGCAGGGCTGAGCAGTTCGAGGTGGTGTTTGGGTAGGGACATGGCAAAAAGGCTTCCGGCACGGTGCAGGGCGCGAATTGTAGCCGTACAGCGCGTGCTCGGCACCCTTGGGCGCGCTCATTCCCGACGGTCGCCGGGGCTGCCGACGGTTGGCGCCCCGGCAACGCCTTCAGCAACTGGAAATATCGCGAATCCAGTCGTCGATCCGCGGGCGGGGTTGCAGCAGGTCGGCGTCGGCGGCGTCCAGCCTTGGCAGGCCGTGGTGGCCGGCGCGGCGCACGTGCAGGCGGATGCGTGCCTGTTGTTCATCGAGGATGTCGCGCCCCTGGCGCAGGCGGGCCAGGAGGCGATCGTCCACCTGGTAGCTGCCACATTCCCGGCAGCGCAGGGCGAGGCCGGGGCCGCCCGAATCCAGGGGTTTGGCTTCGTGTTCGCAGATCAAGCACTTCACGTGGGGCAACTCCTTTGTCCGGTCGACGGCGGGCTTGAGTGGAGTCGCCGCCGCATTGGCCCGCGCGCGAACGCGAACCGTGCGGGACGACCTTCGCTAACCATAGACCGGGCACCGAAAGGTGAGTTGCAGATTATTTTTTGCCTTGCGTCGGGTGCCCCGTGAGGGGCTGGCAGCTTGCTAGATGTCCTTGCCGAGGAAGCTGTCGCGGTCGGTGTGGCGCGGTTTCGGGCGCAGGGCGTCGACCAGGCGGCCGTCGAGGGCGGCGAGGCCGGCGGCGATCAGGGTCATGCCGATGAAGTGCTGGGCCTCCAGCTGTTCGCCCAGCACCAGGGCGCCGAGGAGGATGGCGCTGACCGGGATGAGGAAGGTCACCAGCATCAGGTTGGTGGCGCCGGCGCTGGCGAGGATGCGGAAGTACAGCACGTAGGCCAGGGCGGTGGAGAGCAGGGCGATGCCGGCCAGCGCGGCCCAGGTGGCGGGGCCGGGCAGGGGCAGGGTCCAGGGGTGGTCCACCAGCAGGGCGACGGGGATCAGCAGCAGGGTCGAGGCGCTGATCTGCCCGGTGGCGGTGATCATCGGCGGCACGCCCATGGCCTTGAAGCGGCGGCCGAAAATACCGGCGAAGGCATAGGACAGCGCGGCGCCGAGCATCGCCAGCTGTGCCCAGATGTGGCTGCCGAGCCCCGACAGCGCGGCGGGGCCGATGAGGGTGGCGACGCCGGCCAGGCCGATGAGCACGCCGGCGAGCTTGCGGCCGGTCATCTTCTCGTCCTGGGTCAGCAGGTGCGCCACCAGCACCGAGAACAGCGGCGTGCTGGCGTTGAGGATGGAAGCCAGGCCGCTGGCAATGTGGGGCTGGCCCCAGACGATGAGGCAGAAGGGAATGAGGTTGTTGAGCAGCCCCATGGCGAAGAACGCCAGCCATACGCGGGGATCGCGCGGCATCCGCAGGCCCATGAGGTGCACCAGGGCCAGGAGGGCGATGGCGGCGAGGCCGATGCGGGCCATGACGATGCTGAAGGGGGGCAATTCCTTCACGGCGATGCCGACGAAGAAGAACGAACCGCCCCAGAGGATGGAGAGGGCCACCAGCATGCCCCATTCACGTGCGCCCATGACGTTCTGCGTGTTCATCGCCTGTCTCCTTGCTTGAGTTCCATTCGTTGCAGGCGGTCGCTTGAATGCCGTCTGTGGCTCCCTATTGTTCGGACGGGGCTCGGTATGACAAACGAGCTTTTTTCCATGGATGATCGAGTTTTTCTAAAGCATGAGCACCTTGCCTTCCCTCAGCGCGCTGCGCGCCTTCGAAGCGGCGGCCCGCCACCTCAGCGTGACCCTGGCCGCCCGTGAACTCTGTGTGACGCCGGGGGCGGTGAGCCTGCAGGTGAAGGAGCTGGAGGCGGCCCTCGGCGTGCAGCTGTTCCTGCGCCGGCCACGCAGCCTGGCCCTGACCGCCGAGGGTGCGGACTACTTCGCCACCCTGCGCACGGCCTTCCGCCTGATGCGTGAAGCCACCGCCGAGATCACCGCCCGCGCGCGGCCGGCGGTGCTCACCCTGGCCTGCACGCCGGGCTTCGCCCTGCAGTGGCTGGTGCCCCGGCTGGGTGGCTTCGAGGCGCGGATGCCGGGGATCGACGTGCGCATCAGCCCGTCCAACCGGCGCATGGATTTCGCCCTCGACGGCATCGACCTGGCGGTGCGCCACGGCTTCGGCCGCTACGAAGGGCTGGTGGCCGAGCGGCTGGTGGACGACGAGCTGGTGCCGGTGTGCAGCCCGGCGCTGGCCGCCGGTACAAGCCTGTCGACGCCCGCGCAGCTGGCGGGCTTCACGCTGCTGCACGACGAACACCGCCATGACTGGCCCCTGTGGCTGGAGGCGGCCGGCGTGCCGGGCGTGGACGCCACGCGCGGGCCGCTGTTCGTCGACAGCAACGGCGCCATCGAGGCGGCCCGGGCCGGTCTCGGGGTGGCGCTGGTGCGGCGCTCCCTTGTGCATCGCGAGCTCGCGGCCGGTACCCTGGCGGTGCTTTTCGACCAGGGCGTTGCCAGCGCCCTGGCCTATTTTCTTGTCTACCCGGCCGGCGTTCTGGAGCGTCCCGCAGTGGCGGCGTTCCGCGAATGGCTGCTGGCCGAGGCGGGCAGGGCTTGAGGAATCGAACATGGAATACCTGATCAGAACCGCCACCCCTGACGACGCTGCGGCCATCAGCCAGGTGGTGCTCACGGCGCTGGCCGAGAGCAACGCACGCGACTACCCGCCCAAGGTGATCGCCTCGGTGCAGGCGAACTTCGGCCCCGAGCAGGTGCGGGGGCTGCTGGCAGCGCGCGAGGTGCTGGTGGCGGAGGCGGCGGGCTGCGTGATCGGCACCGCCAGCCTGGACGGGGACATGGTGCGCACCGTCTTCGTCGCGCCAGGTGCCCAGGGGCTGGGCGTCGGCCGGCGGCTGATGGAACAGGTCGAGGCGCTGGCGCGGGAGCGCGGTGTCGCGGTGTTGAAGGTGCCGTCGTCGATCACCGCCGAAGGCTTCTATGCGGGGCTCGGCTTTCAGGCCGTGCAGCAGATCATCCGGGGCGAGGAGCGCACCATCGTGATGGAGCGCTCGTTGGCGGCTGCTCAGCCTGGGTGAGTGATGTGCGGTGGTCTATAAGAAGTCCTTGGCAGCGATCCTCTCGCAGATGGGCTAGGAGGCTGCCACTGACGACCCGGCCCAGCGATGGAGTGCCCTATGCCGCCCAAGAAGAAACCCGTGAATACCGCCGCCGTTGGCACCGTGCAACATGATTCGCTACCCAGGCCGGTCACCGATGAGGAATGGGCGGACTACAGCACTGCCTTCCCCGGCCTGACCCGCGCCAACGTCTACGTGACCTCCCCTGGCTGCTATGACGGCTACAACTGCATCGGCTGGACGGTGGGCGACACCACGCTCGAGTTCGATGTGGAGGCGGTCACTGGCATGGTGCAGTTCTACCTGAGCAAGGGGTTCCTCGAGGTGCCGGCGGGGGATGGGGCCGCCGATGTGGACCTCATGGCCATTTCCAACGGCCATTTCGCCAGCCATGCCACCAAGAAGTACACCGGCCCCAGGGTGCAGGGGATGCCGGACGGGCTGTGGGAGTCGAAGCTCTATCCCGGCGCACGGGTCACCCACGGGCGCCTGGAGCTTGCGGGGGAGACTTACGGTGTGCTCGTGAAGTCGTTCAGGAAAGCGTGAAGGGGACGTCCTTGTCCCCAAGGCGCAGCCAACAAGAACGTCACCAGCCGCAGGCGGCCTCGAAGCTGTCGGCGCGGGCCATTTCCCACATGCGTCCGTAGAAGTCGGCCTCGATCGTGTCCTTGAGCAGGTCACCCGGCTTGAGGAACACGTGGAGCTGGGAGAAGAGGCGGATCTCGCTGTCGGAGACGCGGCGCACCAGGTGGCGCGGCTCCAGCTGCGAGGGGTGGTCGAGGCCGGCGGCGGCAAGCATTTCGGCCAGGGCCTTGAGGGTGTTGCGGTGGAAGCTGTGCACGCGCTGGGCCTTGTCCGGCACCACCAGGGCGCGCTGGCGCAGGGCGTCCTGGGTGGCGACGCCGGTGGGGCACTTGTTGGTGTGGCAGCTCTGCGACTGGATGCAGCCGATGGCGAACATGAAGCCGCGCGCGGAGTTGGCCCAGTCGGCACCGATGGAGAGCACGCTGGCGATGTCGAAGGCGCTGACGATCTTGCCGCTGGCGCCGAGCTTGATCTTGTCGCGCAGGTTCAGCCCCACCAGCACGTTGTGCACGAACAGCAGGCCCTCGCGCAGCGGCACGCCGATGTGGTCGGTGAACTCCAGGGGCGCGGCGCCGGTGCCGCCTTCCTTGCCGTCGACGACGATGAAGTCCGGGTAGATGCCGGTGGCCAGCATGGCCTTGGCGATGCCCATGAACTCCCAGGGGTGGCCCAGGCAGAACTTGAAGCCCACCGGCTTGCCGCCGGACAGCTCACGCAGCTGGGCGATGAACTGCATCATCTCGATGGGCGTGGAGAAGGCGCTGTGGCGCGAGGGGGAGATGCAGTCCTCGCCCATCATCACGCCACGGGTCTCGGAAATCTCCTGGGTCACCTTGTGCTTGGGCAGGATGCCGCCATGGCCCGGCTTGGCGCCCTGGCTGAGCTTGATCTCGATCATCCGCACCTGCGGGTTCTGCGCCTGGGCGGCGAAGCGCTCCGGGTCGAACAGGCCGGCGGCGGTGCGGCAGCCGAAGTAGCCGCTGCCCAGCTCCCACACCAGGTCGCCGCCGTGCTCGCGGTGGTAGGGGCTGATGCTGCCTTCGCCGGTGTCGTGGTAGAAGCCGCCGAGCTTGGCGCCCTGGTTGAGGGCGCGGATGGCGTTGGCGCTGAGGGAGCCGAAGCTCATGGCCGAGATGTTGAAGATCGACGCCGAATAGGGCTGCTTGCACTGCGGCCCGCCGATTTCCACGCGGAAGGCCGACGGGTCGCTCAGCGGCGCCGGGCGCATGGAGTGGCCGATGAATTCGAAACCGGCCTCATAGACGTCCAGCAGGGTGCCGAAGGGCTTGTCGGCGCCCTCGTTCTTGGCCCGCGCGTAGACCAGCGAGCGCTGGGCGCGGGAGAACGGCAGCTTGTCGCCGTCGGCCTCCAGCAGGTACTGGCGGATTTCCGGGCGGATGCCTTCCACCAGGTAGCGGATGTTGCCCAGGATCGGGTAGTTGCGCCGCACCGCGTGGCGCGTCTGCAGCAGGTCGAGGAGGCCGACCAGAGACAGCACGCCGGTGACCAGGGTGAAGGGCCAGAGCCACTCGTGGTGGATGAAGGGCAGGGTGGCGAGGGTGAAGAGCACGCAGAAGGCGAAGAACGCGTAGCGGCTTAGAAGCGACAGGCTCATGCGGATTCCTTGTGAGAGGGCACGGGGTCAGGGTAGCGGAGCGGCAAGGGTACGCCTTGTAGCGCGGCGAGTGGCACCCTGAAGCTCGTCGGGTGAGCCCGCCAGGCGCCATGGGCTAGCGCGGCGCTGCGAAGAAGCGCCGCCACAACTCGGCCTCGCGCCCGCTGGCGCGCAGGGTGGCCAGGCCCTTGTTGAAGGCCTCCAGGTAGTGGCGGTTGCCGGCGGGTTGCGCGGCGAACAGCACGAAGTACTCCCAGCTTTGCAGCGGCGCGGTGGTGGTCAGTTGCGCGGCTTCGTCCGCCTCCAGCTTCCGGTTCACCAGCCACTGCCCGGTGCCCTTGACCATGTCCACGGCGTCGATGCGCCCGGCAGCGAGCTTGCGCAGGTTGCTGGTTTCATCGCCGCCCACCTCGTATTTCAGCAGGCCGCGCTGCTCGGCCTCTTCCAACAGCGGGGTCTTCGCCGAGCCCAGGGGCAGGCCGATGGTGAGCCCACGCAGGCGCTCCATCTCGGCGGGCGTGCCGTCCCAGTGCACCGGGTGGGCGCGGTTGTAGAAGAGCACCACCTCGTCGCTGTAGACCTGCTCGGAAAACAGGCAGCAGGCTTCGCGCTCGGGGCTGCGGCCCCACACCGCCGAGGCCTGCCAGCGGCCCTGGCGCACTTCTTCGAAGGCGCGCTTCCAGGGGAAGAAGCCGTATTCCACGGTGATGCCCTGGGTGGCGAAGGCTTCGCTGATGAGGGTGGGGATCACGCCGTTGCCGGGTTGCGAGGCGCTGATCAGGGGCGGCCACTCGCCGATGGCGATGCGGATGTGCCCCTCGGCGAAGAGCGGGCGGGCGAGGGCGAGGAGGCAGATGAGCAGCAGGACCCGGAATCGGGACATCGAATTCTCCCGGCGATGCATGCGCGGCGGCATGCCGCCCGTTCAGCCAAGCACAGGGCATGCCGGCCCGCCAGCCCGTCACGGCATGTTCATCGGGGCTCTGTTGGGGTTCATGCGAACAGCCGGCCCAGGCCGCCCAGCGCACGGCTGCCGGGCAGGATGCGCTCGGCGATCAGCGCGTCGGGCAGCCCCAGGTGCTGTTCCAGAACGGCGTGGATCAGCCCGCGCAGATCGTTCGCCGGTGGCAGGTCGCGGTCCTGGTAGAGGCGCGCGAGCCCCGGCCAGTCGCCCAGCCAACGGCCGCCCTTGAGCCCGCCGCCCAGCAGCATGGCCAGGCTGGCGGTGCCGTGGTCGGTGCCGCCGCTGCCGTTGCCCCGGGCGGTGCGGCCGAACTCGGTGACCACCAGCACGGCGGTGTTGCGCCAGTGCGCGCCCATGTCTTCGCGGAAGGCCAGCAGCCCCTTGGCCAGCAGTTCCAGTTGGGTGGCCAGGCGACGGTTCTGGTTGACGTGGGTGTCCCAGCCGTTGAGGTCGAGGCTGCCCAGGCGCGCCTCGCCCGTCATGAAGTGTGCAGCCTGGCGGCACAGGGCGACGAAGGCCTGTGGCCCGCGCCCGCCCTCCATGCCGCCCATGGGGCCGGCGTCGTCGAGGGTGCCGGCCAGCAGCGTGTCTTCCTGGTACATGGCCATCACCCGCTGGAGGAAGTCCTCGTCCACGCCGGGCAAGGTGGAGGGCGACCAGGAGCCGGCACGGGCCGGCCCGCGCAACAGCAGCGGCATGCTGGCGCCCAGGGCCATGGCGTGAGCGCCGGGCAGGGCGCCGAGGGTGCGGTTGAGCCAGCCGCTGTCCAGGCCGTGGGCCTTGTCGCCGCCGTTCTCCAGCACGTCCTGGGCGTCGAAGTGGGAGCGCTCGCGGTAGGGGGTGGCGCAGGCCGGCAGGAGCAGCAGCTCGCCCGAGCGCCACAGTGGCTGCAGCGGCCCCAGGGCGTTGTGCAGGGCGAAGGTGGCGTCCAGCTCCAGCAGCCCGGGAGCGCCACCGGCCAGCTCGCGACGCAGGTCGTGGTAGCGGTCGTCGGCGTGGGGCACCAGCACGCCGAGGCTGTCCATGCCGCCGCGCAGTATCACCACCAGCAGGCGGGCGTCCCCCGGTGCGGCGGCGAGGCGCAGCGGCAGGGCGCCGGCGACCCCGAGCAGGGCGGCGTGGATGAGCAGTTGGCGGCGGCTGATCATGGGGGCACCTCAGCGGCGTTGGAATTCGGGGCTGGCCAGCAGCAGGGCGAAGGCGTCCTGGGCGCTGGCGGCACGGGCGATGGTGCGCCGGCTGTTGTCCCCCAGCAGCGGGCCCAGGGCCTGGTCGGCGATGGCCATCGGGTCTGGCGCGGGTGGCAGGCGCTGGCCCAGGCGGTGAGCCCAGCTGACGCGCTTGAGGATGGCGTTGGGGGCGTTCCAGTCGCTGGCGGTGTCCGGCAGCCCGGCGGGGGACGGGGCGTTGAAGGGGCGGGCGTCGAGCGCCTCCAGCCCCTGGATCACCTGCATGGGCTCGGGCACCAGCTGGCACAGGCGCAGGCTGGCCAGGGCGAACTCGTAGGGGGTCTTCAGCTTGGCCAGGGGCTGGGCCCAGGCCTCGTCGCTGCCGATCAGCGCGGCCATCACCCGGGCCAGGTCGCCGTCGCTGTCCTGCCAGGTGCGCGCCAGGCGCTCCACCAGGGCCGGCGGCGGCTGGTCGGCGACGAAGTGGCGGGCCAGCTTGGTGCACAGGTGGCGGGCGGTGGCCGGATGGCGGGCGAGCAGGCGCAGGGCCTGTTCGCCTTCGGCTTCGCCGGCCTCGCCGAAGGACTGGCCCAGCAGCGTCTTGGTGCCGGGCTGGTGCAGTTCCGGGCGGTAGGCGTGACGCGCCACCGGACCGTCGTCGCCACGGGCCAGGCTCCAGCCGGTGAGGATGCGCGCCAGGGCGATGACGTCGTTTTGGCCGTAGGGGCCGTCGACGCCCAGGGTGTGCAGCTCCAGCAGCTCGCGGGCGAAATTTTCGTTCAGGCCACGGTCGCGGCGGCGCCCGGCGCGGGAGTCGGGGCCCACCGATTGGGCGTTGTCGAGGTAGAGCAGCATGGCCGGGTGGCGTGCCACGGCCAGCAGCATGTCTGCGAAGCGGCCGCTGACATGGGGGCGGATGGCCTCCACCTCGTAGCGGTTGGCCAGGCCCGCCACCACCGGCTTCTGCACCGAGACGCAGAAGTGGTTGCTCCAGAACATCACCAGGCGCTCGTGCAGCGGACGCTCGCTTTGCAGCTGCACGACGAAGCGCCGGGCGCTCTGCTCCAGGTAGCGCTGGCGGGCGTCGCGCATCAGCTGCTGGCGGGCGGCGGCGTCGCCCCGGGCACCCAGGGCGGCAGGTGGCGTGCTGGCGATGCCTTGCAGGGCCTCGGGCAGCGGGGCTGGGCGCAGCTGGGCCAGCAGCCAGGCGCGGGGCTCGCCGATAGACACGGCCTCGTCACCCCGGGGGCCGAGGCCGAAGCGTTGCAGGGCGTGGCTCGTGGCCCGGTCCATGGCGGCTAGCGCAGCAGGGCTGGGCGCGCCAGCAGCTGGCGGCGCTGCTCGGCGGGCAGTGTGTCGGCGATCTCCAGCAGCATGGCCTGGGCGGCGGCCTGCAGCTCGCCGGTGGCCTGCCGCTGGCGGGCGAAGCTCTGTTCCAGGGCGGCGCGGTCGAGGCTGGGCTCGCCCAGCTGTTGCAGCAACTGCTGGCGGTTGTCGCGGTTGGCGGCGGCCAGCCGGCGCAGCTCCGCCGCGTGCTCACGGACGATGCCGCGCACCTCGCGACGCTGCTCGGGCGGCAGCTCCTGCACCCGCGCCAGCAGTTGGCGCATGGGCTGGCTCTGCAGGCCGGCGACGGCGGTGGCCGGGCGGGCGATCAGCCAGCCGGCGAGGAAGGCGTTGGCGGCGATGGACAGCAACAGCGCGCCGCCGAGTAGCCAGGTCCTGTTCATGGTTCCTCCGTCCACAGCAGTTGGTCCACGGCCTGGGCGGCCAGCACCAGGTCGTCGTCGGGGCCCGGGCCGGTGAAGTGGCCGGCGAGCAGGCCGAGCACCCCGCACAGGGCGACGCTGGCGAGCTTCACCTGCCAGCCGTAGCCCCAGTTCTCCAGGGCCTTCGCCAATTGGCGGCGCCAGCCCTGGCGCTGGGGTTGCGCGGTGGCGTGGGCGACGATGCGCGCGGCGAGGCCCGCCGGCGGCGTCGGTTGCGGCTGCGCGGCCAGGTGTCGGTGCAGGTCCTGTTCATCGTTCATCGGTGTTCTCCTCGTTCGGGCGGCCGGGCAGCCAGCGCCGCAGTTGCGCGCGGGCGCGGCCCAGCAGCCCCTCCAGTGCCTTGATATGCACCCCCATCAGCTCCGCCGCCTGGGGGTTGCTGTACTCCTCGAAGTAGCAGAGCACCACGGCCATGCGTTGCTTGTCGGGCAGGCGCTGCACCACCCGTTGTACCTCGGCGGCCTCGCGGGCGCGCTGCACTTCGGCGGCGGTGTCGGCGTCGGGGTCGAGCAGCTCCTCCAGCAGGGCGTCGATGTCCTGCTCGGGGCGGCGCTTGCGGCGGCGCAGCTGGTCCAGGCACTGGTTGACCAGGATGCGATGCAGCCAGGTGGTGAACAGCGCCCGGCCCGGTTGCCAGTCGGCGGCGTGGGTCCAGATGCGGGTGAAGGCTTCCTGGGCGGCGTCCTCGGCATCGGCCTGCTCGGGCAGCACCCGCCGGGCGATGGCGTAGGCGCGGGGCAGGTGGCGGTTTACCAGGGCGGCGAAGGCGCGCGGGTCGCCTTCGGCCACGGCGGCCATCAACTGCTCGTCATCGAGTTCCATCCGTCAGTGGGCCGGCTTCAGGGGAACTGGCCGCCCTGGCGCTGTTGCGCCTGCTGCCGCAGCTTGCCGATTTCATCCTGGGTGATGCGGCCGTCGTGGTTGGCGTCCAGGCGCTGGAACTGCTTCTCGGCGTGGGCCAGGTACTCCTCGCGGGAGATGGCGCCGTCGCCGTTGCTGTCCATGGCCTTGACGCGCTCCTGCATGCGCTCCTGGAGCATCTCGCGGCGGCTGCCGTCGCCGGCGGCCTGGGCGCTGAGGCTGGCGCCGAGGAGCAGGGCCAGGCACAGGCTGTGAAAGGGTTTCATGAAGTCACCTCAGGGGTTCGGGGTCAGGGTGAGGCTACCGGTGCGGGTCTCGCCCTGGCTGCCGGTGACGCTGCGGGAAAGGGTGTGGCTGTCGCGGTCGAAACTGTAGCTGGCCGAGCGTTGCGTCGTCTCGCCTGCTGCGTTGGTGACCTGGGTCTGGCGGGTGAGGCCGTCGTCGCCGCGCTGGGACTGCTGGCTGAAGGTTCCGCTGCGGCCGTCGGCGGTGGTCCAGGTGCCGCTGCTCTGGCCGTCGGCGTGGGTGCCTTCCAGGGTGACGCCACGGCCATCGGCACCGCTGCTGCTGCGGCTGAACTGGCCGCTGTCGCGGTCGTAGCGGGTGGTGCTGGTGCGACTCGAACTGCGGCCGTCGTCGCCGGTGACGCTGCGCTGGCGGGTCAGCCCGTCGGCCAGGTTGCCGCTGCGCTGGGTCTGCCAGGTGCCGGCCTGGCCACGGCCGGTGACGAAGCCACCCGTGTGTTGGCGTTCCCTGGCCTCGGCCAGGCCGGCGCACAGCAGGAGCAGGCAGAGCAGGTGGGGCAGGGCGTTGCGCAGGGTGGCGTTCATGGGAGCCTCGTTGCCGGGAAAAGGGCGGGTTCGAGGGTTGTACGACGGCGATGGGGAAGCCCCTGCGTTTATTTTTTGAAGGCACCGGGATGGGGCGGACGCCGGGTACAGCTCCGTGTGATCGGGTGCTCCGCTTGGTGGATGGGTGAAGCGTCATCCACCGGCGGAGCCCGGCGTGACGACGGATGCGGGGCTGGTGAGGCGGTGTTCAGCCTACGGCTGCGGTGGCAAGGCGTTGCTGCAGGCGGTGATCACGGCGTCGTCGGCCTTGAGGCGGTCGGGGAGGAAGTCGCGGAGGAATTCCACCCAGGTGCGGATCTTCGCGTCGAGGAACTGCCGCGACGGATAGAGGGCGTAGATGCCCAGGGGGAACAGGCTGTGGCGCGGCAGCACGCGTACCAGGCTGCCGTCGGCGAGGCCCTTCACGGCGGAGTACACCGGCAGCACGCCGATGCCCATGCCGGCGATCAGCGCCTCGGTCATGGCGTCGGCGGTGTTGGCCTGGAAAGGGGTGTGGTTGATGGAGATCATCTGCTGCCCGTCCGGGCCCTCGAACAGCCATTTGTCCAGGGCCATCACCGAGTTCACCAGGCGCAGGCAGCGGTGCTGGGTGAGGTCCGACGGCTGGCGCGGGGCGCCGTGTTTCGCGATGTAGGCGGGGGAGGCGCAGAGCACGCTGTAGGTGGTGCCGAGCTGCTTGGAGATGAAGCCCGAGTCGGGCAGCTCCTGGGCGATCACCACCGAGATGTCGTAGCCCTCGTCGAGGATGTCGGTGGTGCGGTTGGCCAGGGTCAGGTCGAAGCTCACGTCCGGGTAGGTCTCGCTGTACTGGGCGATGGCCTTGATCAGGTAGTGCTGGCCGATGCCGGTCATGGCGTGGACCTTGAGGTTGCCGGCGGGGCGGGCGTGGGCCTCGCTGGCTTCGGCCTCGGCCTCCTCGATGTAGCCGAGGATCTGCTCGCAGCGCAGCAGGTAGCGCTGGCCGGCTTCGGTGAGGGCGATGCGACGGGTGGTGCGGTGCAGCAGGCGGGTACGCAGGTGGGTTTCCAGGGTGGCCACGGCGCGCGATACGTAGGAGGTGGTGAGGTCGAGGCGGGCCGCCGCAGCGGTGAAGCTGCCGGTTTCGGCCACGCAGACGAAGGCGCGCATGTTGAAGAGGATGTCCATTAAGGGCTCCGGCCTGGAAGGGGTGCGAATTCTGGCATGAAGTGCCGAGGGGATTATGGCCGATCAGTACACAATGAATCGCCTATCCGAGCGCTTATCCCGAAGCCGGGCCACACATAGAATCGCCGCCGTTTCGGGCCTTTCAGGTCCTTGCCTCAGGATGTGCCGCACGTGCCCCGCAATCGTCGGCCCGGGTTGACCCGAGCCAGTCTGTTCGCCGTCTTCCCGCTTCTGTGTTCCTGTATCGATTCCTCCGGCCTCGCGCCATCCTCCCGGCCCCTGGACGCCCATGAACTGGCGCCGGGCGCCGCCATCACCGCCGCTCGGGCCGAGGCCGGTTGGCCCGCCGGGCAGTGGTGGCGCGCCTATGGCGACCCGCAGCTGGACCGCTGGATGGACCGCGCCCTGGCCGGCAGCCCGAGCCTGGCCATGGCCGCCGCGCGGGTGCGCCAGGCCCGGGCGCGGGCCGGGGTGGTGGAAGCCGACGAGGCGCCGCAACTGGGCCTGGACGCCAGCCTGCAACGCAAGCGCTGGCCCGACGATGCCTTCTACGGCCCCGGCGACCTGGCCCGCAGCAGCAGCTGGAACAACACCAGCCAGCTGGGCTTTTCCTACCCGCTGGATATCTGGGGCCGCGAGCGCAGCCGTGGCGAGTCGGCCCTCGACCAGGCCCGGGCGACGGCGAGCGAGGCGCGCCTGGCGGCCCTGGAGCTGCAAGGCAACCTGGTGCGCAGCTACATAGGCCTGGCCCTGCACCACGCCGAGCTGGATATCGCCGAAGCCGAGCTGGCCCGCCAGGAACAGCTGCTGGCGCTGGTTCGCCAGCGCCGCCATGACGGCATCGGCACCGGCCAGGAGGAGGCCCGCGCGCAGTTGGGCCTGCCCGAGGCCCACCGGCAGATCGACCTGCTGCACGAGGCCATCGCGCTGGACCGCAACCAGCTCGCCGCCCTGGCCGGCGCCGGCCCGGGGGAGGGCGAGGCGCTGCAACGCCCGGCCCTGTCGCCGCTGCTGGACCTGGGCCTGCCGCCGCGCCTGCCCCTGGAGCTGCTCGGCCACCGGCCGGACCTGGTGGCCGCGCGCTGGCGCGTGGCGGCCGAGGCACGGGGCATCGAGGCGGCGAAGGCGGACTTCTACCCCAACGTCGATCTGCTCGGCGGCCTCGGCAGCTCGGCGGTGCAGGGCGGGGTACTGGACTTCCTGCGCTATGACAAGCTGACCTGGGGCCTGGGCCCGGCGCTGTCCCTGCCCGTCTACGACGGTGGCTTGCGCCGTGGCCGCCTGGCCGAGGCGGGGGCCGGCTACGACCTGGCGGTGCAGGGCTACAACCAGGCGCTGGTGCAGGCGATCAAGGGTGTGGCCGATGCCCTGGTGCGGCTGAAATCCCTGCGCGAGCAGCAGCACCTGGCTGCCGAGTCGGTGACCCAGGCGCAACACGCCTTCGACCTGGCCCAGCTGGCCCGCCAGCGCGGCCTCACCGACCAGCGCGCGGTGCTGGAGGCGCAACCGGCGCTGCTCCAGGCCCAGCGCCTGCAGCAACGGGTGCGCGCCGCACGCCTGGTGGCCCAGGCCGACCTGCTGCTGCAACTGGGCGGCGGTGTGCTGCCCGGTGCCTCGGGGCCGCAGCCCCGCGAGCTTGAGCCCGGCGAACCCACGTTGCGATTGACCCACCCCTGAGACGACGACCATGACCACGACCCTGCGCCGCGAGCTGGCCCATTGGGCACGCACCGAAGGCCTCACCTGGGTGTTCATCCTCAAGGCCCTGCTCACCGCCTTCATCGCCCTCTGGCTGGCCTACCGCCTGGAGCTGCCGCAACCCGGCACCGTGCTGGTGACGGTGTTCATCGTCATGCAGCCGCAGAGCGGCCAGGTATTGGCCAAGAGCTTCTACCGCATCATCGGCACCCTGCTGGGGCTGACGGTGATGGTGGCGCTGATCGCCCTGTTCAACCAGGAACGGGTGCTGTTCATGCTCAGCGTGGCCATCTGGATCGGCCTGTGCACCGCCGGTGCCGCGCGCTACCGGGATTTTCGCGGCTACGCCTGCGTGCTGGCCGGCTACACGGCGGTGATCATCGGCCTGCCGGCGACCCTGCACCCGGAGGGCGCCTTCATGCAGGCGCTGTGGCGGGTGCTGGAGATCACCCTGGGCATCCTCTGCACCGGGCTGGTCAACGCCCTGGTGCTGCCGCAGACCAGCAGTGCCGATCTGCGCGCCACCTTGCAGGCGCGCTTCCGCGACTTCGCCGCCTTCGCCTGCGAGGGGCTGGCCGGGCGCCTGGACAGCGAGCGCTTCGAGGCGCTCAACGCGCGCTTCGCCGCCGCCGCCGTGGGCCTGGAGAACCTGCGCAACGCCACCGCCTTCGAGGACCCGCACATGCGCTTGCGCGCCGGGCGCCTGGGGCGGCTGAACAACGAGTTCATGGTGCTTTCCACGCGCTTCCACGCTTTGCACCAGTTGCTCAACCGCCTGGCCGAGCCGGCCGGCGGTCAACGGGTGCGCGAGGCCCTGGCCCCGCCCCTGGCGGAGGTGGCGGCATTGCTCGCCGCCCAGCGCGAGCGTCTGGGCAGCGACGCCGAGGCGGCGGAGTTCGCCGGGCGCCTGGCAGCCTGCCGGCAGGAACTGATGCAGCTGATCCGCGCCGGGCGCGGGCGCCTGGCCGTGCAGCAGGTGGACGAGGCCGGCGCGCTGGATTTCGATACCGCCGCCGAGCTGCTGTTCCGCTTCGTCGACGACCTCCACGGCTACGCCCTGACCCTGGCCTCGCTGCTGGACCACCGCCACGCCCGCGAGGACTGGCGGGAGAGCTTCCGCCCCCGCGCCAACCCCCTGGCCGCCGCCGTGGCCGGCATGCGCAGCAGCCTGCTGATCCTCGCCCTGGGCACCTTCTGGATGGCCACCGCCTGGCCGGCCGGGGAGACCTTCACCATGACCGTGGGGATGATCTCGGCACTGGCGTCGTCATCCTCCAACCCCAAGCGCCTGGCCCTGCAGCTGACCATCGGCGCCACCGGCGGCGCCGTGGCCGGTATCGCGACCACCTTCTGGGTGCTGCCCTGGCTGGACGGCTTCGCCATGCTCTGCTGCGCCCTGGCACCCACCTTCGCCCTGGGCGCGCTGCTGCTCTCGCGCAGCCAGTGGTCGGGCTACGGCGTCGGTTTGCTGGTGTGGTTCTGCCTGCTGTCGCTGCCGGCCAACCTGACCCACTACGACCCCTACCGGCTGTTCAACGAGTACCTGGCGGTGCTGCTGTCCATGACCCTGGCCACCCTGGCGGCGGCGCTGATCCTGCCGCCCAACCGGCCCTGGCTGTGGCGGCGCCTGGAGCACGACCTGCGCCTGTGCGCGGTGCACACCGTGAGTGGGCGAATCCGTGGGCTGGTGAGCGGCTTCGAGAGCGGCACCCGGGACCTGCTGGCCCAGGCCTACGCCTTCTCCGCCGGGCGCCCCGACGTGCAGCGTCGCCTCTTGCGCTGGATGTATGCGGTGCAGGAAGTGGGGCACGCGGTGATCGAGCTGCGCCTGGAGCAGGCGCGGTTGCCGGCGCTGTCGTGCTACGCCGAGTCCATGCCCTGGCGCCAGGCGGTGCGGGTGATGGGCCGCGCGCTGATCCGCCTGTTGATCCAGCCTGGCGAGGCCAACCGCCTGCGCGCGCTGCAGGCGGTGGAGCAGGCCATCGAGGCGGTGCGCGCCACCCCCGAGCCCTGCGCGCCGCAGTTCGAGACCTCGCCGCTGCGCCGCCTGCAGAGCTACCTGCACTTCATCCGCACCTCCTTGCTCGACCCGCTGGCGCCCTGGGCCGATGCCCCCGAGCCCGCGCCTGCCCCGGTACTCGCCCATGCCCCGTGAGATCGCCCTGCACGGCGTCTACCTGCCGAGCCTGACGCTGCTGTTCCTCCTGGCCCTGGCCGGCGGCTGGGTGCTCGACCGCCTGGCCGCGCGCCTGGGGCTGTACCGGCACGCCTGGCACCCGGTGCTGCTGCGGGTCAGCCTGTTCACCTGCCTGTACGGCGCCCTGGCGCTGGCCACCTACCGTTGAGAGACCCCTGTCCGTGAAACGAATCATCAGTGTCGTCGCGACCCTGCTCATCCTCGCCCTGGCGGTGACCGTGGTGCACCAGCTCTGGCAGCACTACATGGAGTCGGCCTGGACCCGCGACGGCCGGGTGCGCGCCGACGTGATCAACATCGCCCCCGACGTCGCCGGGCTGGTGGTGGAGGTGCCGGTGCGCGACAACCAGGCGGTGAAGGCCGGCGACGTACTGCTGCGCATCGATCCCTCGCACTACGCGCTGGCGGTGAGCGAGGCGGAGGCGGAGGTGGACGCCGCCCGCGCGGAGCTGGACATGCGCCGCCTCAACGCCCGCCGCCGCGCCGACATGGACGACCTGGTGGTGTCGCGGGAGAGCCGCGAGGACGCCGGCCACATCGCCACGGGTGCCGAGGCACGCTACCGCCGCGCCCTGGCCCGGCGTGATGCCGCGCGGCTGGACCTGGAGCGCACCGAGGTGCGCGCGCCGGTGGACGGCTACGTCACCAACCTCAACGTCTACCGGGGCGACTACGCGCGCACCGGCCAGGCCAGCATGGCGCTGGTGGACGGGCGCTCGTTCTACGTCAACGGCTACTTCGAGGAGACCCGCCTGCCGCGCATCCGTGTGGGCGCGAAGGTGGAGATGCGCCTGATGAGCGGCGAACGCCTGCTGGGCCATGTCGACAGCATCGCCCGGGGCATCTACGACCGCGACAACCCGGAAAGCCGCGAGCTGGTGGCGGACGTCAACCCGACCTTCAACTGGGTGCGCCTGGCCCAGCGCGTGCCGGTGCGCATCCACCTGGACGAGGTGCCCGAAGGGCTGGCGCTGTCCGCCGGGATGACCTGCACCGTGGTGGTGGACGAAGGGCAGGGCGCGGACGCCTCGCGGGGCTGAGGGATTGTTGATCCAGCGGCCACAGTCCTTGTGCTGGATCGCTCTGTAAGCACCGGGTGGCGCTCCTTAAAATCGTCCTGCCTCCCACGACGAGGCACATGCTGATCTACCTCACCGTGTTTGCGGTGTTGCGCTGTACCTTCGGCCCGTTCGTGGAGAGCGGGCCGAAGCCCCCTCCCAAGGCAATTCGGATAACAGATCAATGAAAGCGTTCATGTTGCTGGCCCTGGCCGGCCTGTCTCCTCTCGTCTTCGCTGCCGCCCCCGAACAACCCGCTCCCACCCAGGCCGAGCAGTACCACTACGGCATGGAGCTGGACATCGCCCGGGTCATCTCCCGCAGCGAAGTCCCCGACGTCTGCGGCGTGGTGCCGGCCTACCTGACCTACGAGGACCACCAGGGCAAGGTCCACCGCCTCGAATACATGGTGTTCGGCAATGGGTGCTCCAACGGTTGAGCCCAGCCGCTCGACGTGACAGATGCCCGGCCTCATGAGCCGGGCATTGTCGTTTCTGGGGGAGCCATCGGGTGCGTGTGACGTTTGGATTAAATATCTGACTTGCCGGTCGGAATTCATTATCCTGCGGCACTCTTGCTTGCAGTACAGAACAACCCATCAATAAAAGGATCAACTCCATGGCTCAAGTAACCCTCAAGGGCAACCCCGTCAGCGTCGATGGCCAACTGCCGGCCAAAGGCGCCCAGGCACCGGCTTTCAGCCTGGTCGGCGGCAACCTGGCGGACGTGACCCTGGCCAGCCTGAGCGGCAAGCGCAAGGTGCTGAACATCTTCCCGAGCGTCGACACCCCCACCTGCGCCACCTCCGTGCGCAAGTTCAACGCCGAAGCCAGCAAGCTGGCCAATACCGTGGTGCTGTGCATCTCCGCTGACCTGCCGTTCGCCCAGGCGCGCTTCTGCGGCGCTGAAGGCCTGGAGAACGTGATCAACCTGTCCACCATGCGTGGCGCGCAGTTCCTCAAGGACTACGGCGTCGCCATCGCCAACGGCCCCCTGGCCGGCATCGCCGCCCGCGCCGTTGTCGTGCTGGACGAGAACGACAAGGTGCTGCACAGCGAGTTGGTCGGCGAAATCGCCGACGAGCCGGACTACGCAGCCGCCATCGCCGCGCTCTGATCGGGCGAGGGTGACGAAAAGGGAGGCCATTGGCCTCCCTTTTTCTTTGGGCGCGATTTCATGGCCCAACGCCGCGATGTATGGCCTCGCTGCGGGCATTCCCTGTGGGAGCGGCTTCAGCCGCGAAGGACCCACCGCCGGCACCGGGCTGCGAGTGGGCGGATGTTTCATCGCGAATGAATTCGCTCCCACGGGTTCGAGCAACAGCTTCGCGAGCAGAGCTCGCTCCTACGAGGCGTGCCAGGGCCGACCGACGGGGTTGCGCGGGGCCATCTGCGGCGTTGACCCGTGTGTAGGGTGGAGGTCGCTCTTTACCTCCACCAGCGGTGTGTGGCGGGGCGCCGATGGTGGATGGGTGAAGCGCCATCCACCCTACGCACCGGTCGGCTCCGCAGGGCGGGTGAAGCCCGCTCCCGGGCTGAAGCCCGGGCTACGGGGGGTGTGGCGCTATAGCGTGAGCTGCAGGCGCTTGACCAGGGCGCCGGGGAGCTGGGAGGAGAGGGTCTGGCGTTCGCCGTAGGTGCTGGCGGAGAGGCGCAGCTGGCGTTCGGCGGTGAGGGCTTCGAGCTGCTCGCCGAAGAGGTCGAAGAGGCTGTCGTCGAAGCGCATGGTGCTGACCGGAGCCTGGATGCGGCCGTCTTCCACCCAGAAGGTGGCGAAGCGGGTCATGCCGGTGATGCGGGCGGCGGGCAGGTCGGACCAGTTCAGGTACCAGAGGTTGCCGATGTAGAGCCCGGTACCGAGGGCGGCGAGGGCGTCGGCTTCGGGCAGGGTGCCGGCGTCCATCACCAGGGCCAGGGGATTTTCGTCGCCGCTGGCGCCGTTGCCGGGCAGGCCGTATTCACGGGCGCTGCGCGAGCCCACCAGGCGGCCGGTGAGGCGACCCTGCTGGATGAGCGCGACGTCGCTGCGCGGCGAGCCTTCGGCGGTGAACGCCGGCGAGAGGGCGCCGGCCACCTGCTCGTGCAGGCCCAGCAGCGGGCTGAAGCGGGCGCCGTCGTCCAGGCGCTGCAGCGGGCTTTCCTTGCTGGCCAGGGCGCGGGCGGAGAAGCCCCCCCAGCAGAGCATGCCGGTGATCTCCTCCAGCGCCGCCGGGGCGATGTAGGCGCGGTAGCCGCCTGGGGCGAGGATGCGCAGCGGCTTGCCCAGGTGCTCCAGCTGGGCACGGGCGGCGGCGAAGCGGCGGAGGAATTCCTCATCGCTCCAGCCCTGGCCGGCGTAGTCGGCCTTCACCGCCTGGCCGTTGGCGTGGAACAGGCTGAAGTCGAAGTTGAAGCAGTGGGCGCTGTGCCAGCCGAAGGCGCCCCAGCTGTTGGCGAAGCCCCGGTAGAGCGGGCCGGCGGCGTAGATGCCGACCATATCCAGCCCCTCGGCGGCGGCGCTGATGCAGGGCAGCACGGCGGCCGGGTCGGGCAGCGGCTGGCTGTCGACATGGCGGCGCTGCCAGGGCGTGCGGTCGGGCATCAGGTAGGGGTCGGGCGGCAACTGGCCGATCACCGCGCGCAGGCGTTCGAGGCCGTCGGCCAGGCGCTGGCGGTCTTCGTCCGGCTGGCCGGAAAGGGTGACGGCCATCTGCGCCTGGCGCTCGGCGGCGATCAGCTGCAGGGTGGCGCCGGCCTGGGACACATGGCCGGCCTGGCGCACGCGGGCGTGGTTGAAGCGGATGAAGTCGGAGGCCTCGGCGCTGTACCACAGGGTGAAATCCTCGCCGGGGCGCATGGCCTGGCGCAGGGAGTCGGCGAGGGCGGCGAAGCCGGCTTCGCGGGTGTCGATCTGGATGCTCATCAGGCGGCACCTCCGAATACGTCGACCTGGCTGAACACGCAGGCGGGGGACGCGTGGCCCACCCTCACCACCTGGTTGGGCTCGCCCTTGCCGCAGAAGGGCGTGCCGAGCACTTCGAAGGTGCTGGCATCGCCCACCGCCGCGAGGCTGCGCCAGAAGCTGGCGGAGATGCCCCGGTAGTTGGGGTTCTTCACCACGCCCTTGAGCTCGCCGTTCTCGATGAGCTGGCCCCATTCGCAGCCGAACTGGAACTTGTTGCGCGCGTCGTCGATGGACCAGGAGCGGTTGGTGGTCATCAGGATGCCGCGCTCGATGCCGCCGATCAGCTGCTCCAGGCGCTGGTCGCCGGGCTCGATGTTGAGGTTGGCCATGCGGTCGATGGGCGCGCGGTTCCAGCTGCAGGCGCGGCTGTTGGCGACCCCCGGCAGGCCGCTGCGTTGCTGCGAGAGGGCGCCGCCGAGGGGCCGCAGGAGCAGGCCCTTCTCGATCAGCAGGGTTTTTTGGGCGGCACTGCCGTCGTCGTCGTGGCCGTAGCTGGCCAGTTCCTCGGGGATGCCCGGGTCGAAGCTGACGTTGAGCAGCGCCGAGCCGTACTGGTAGTGGCCGAAGTCTTCCTGGCGGATGAAGCTGGTGCCGGCGTAGTTGCGCTCGTCGCCGAGGATGCGGTCCAGCTCCAGCGGGTGGCCGATGGATTCGTGGATCTGCAGCATCATCTGCTCGGGCATCAGCAGCAGGTCACGCGGGCCTTCCGGGGTGTTGGGCGCCAGCAGCAACTGCAGCGCCTCGTCGGCCACGCGGGGCGCCGAGCCGCGCAGGCCCAGGCGCCGGATGACCTCGGCGCCGCCCTGCTGGCCGCCGTGGTAGCCGCCGAAGCTGCGGGTCTGGCTGTCGTGGCCGTCGAAGGCGGTGACGCTGGCGCCGGGGTAGACGAATTGCAGCTCCTGCCAGTGTTCGGCGCCGGCGCTGTTGAGGTAGAGCTGCTCGTGGCGGTCGACGCTGAGCAGCAGGGTCCAGTTGACCAGGCGCGGGTCGGCGGGCACCGCGGCGGACTCCTCGCGCAGCAGCTCGATGCGCTCGGCGATGCCGGGCAGCGGCTGGTCGAGGCCGGGGGAGCGGTACTCGGCGCGGCCCTGGGGCGGGGCGACGCGGGCGTCCACCAGGTTGTGCGGGGTGATCAGCCGGGCGCGCGCCTCGGCCAGGTCGAGGGCGCGCTGCAGGCCTTCGCTGCTGAGGTCGCTGGTGGCGGCATAGGCTTCGACGCCATTGATACGCACGCTGAGCATGGCGCCCAGGTCGCTGGAGAAGAACGGTGGCTCGGCGACGTTGCGCCGCACCCGGCAGTGCTCGCCGCTCTGGCGGACGATGCGCAGGGCGTGGAAGTCGGCGCGGCTGCGCAGGGTGGAGAACTGCTGCTTGAGTCGTTCGAACACGGGGCACTCCCAGGAAGCGGAAAGGCGAGCGCGCATGGTCGCGCGGGGCGCCTTCGGGGACAAGGGCGGGCGCGGAAAGGAGATGTGACATTTGCGCAGGTGGCCGCGAGGCGGCGCCACCGCTCAAGGGCGCGCCGGAGGGGCGGTAAGGATTGGGTAAATAGGCGGTAAAGAGGCTTTGCCTCGGGACGCCGAGTGCTTATCGTGCACGCTCTCGCACAGACCGACCTTCAATCATGTCCTCGATACAAGACTCTCGCCCCTCCCGTTCCCGCAACTGGCTGATCATCACCCTCTGCCTGGCCGCCCTGGTGGCGCTGGTGTGGTGGTTCTGGCCGGCCTCGTCCAGGCACGCCGATGCCGAGGCGAGCCGCACCCGCCCCGGCCCCGCCGGCATGGCGCGCCCGGGCTTCGGTGCATTCGGCGGGCCGGTACCGGTGCGCGTGGCGGCCGCCAGCGAAGGCGACTTCCCGGTGTTCTACAAGGCGCTGGGCACCGTGACTTCGCTGAACACGGTGAACGTGCGCAGCCGGGTCAACGGCGAGGTGATGAAGCTGGCCTTCGAGGAAGGCCAGCAGGTGAAGGCCGGCGACCTGCTGGCGGTGATCGACCCGCGCCCCTATGAGGTGGCGCTGCAACAGGCCGAGGGCACGCTGCTGCAGAACCAGGCGCAGCTGAAGAACGCCGAGATCGACCTGGCGCGCTACCGCGGCCTGTACGCCGAGGACAGCATCGCCAAGCAGACGCTGGACACCCAGGAAGCGCTGGTGGGCCAGTACAAGGGCACGGTGAAGGCCAACCAGGCGGCGGTGGCCGATGCCAGGCTCAACCTCAGCTTCACCCAGGTGCGCGCCCCGGTGACCGGCCGCGTCGGCCTGCGCCAGGTGGACCTGGGCAACCAGGTGAGTTCCGGCGACACCACGCCGCTGGTGGTGATCACCCAGACCAAGCCCATCAGCGTCGTTTTCACCCTGCCGGAGAACCAGCTGCCGTCGGTGGTCACGCGCTTCCGCGCCGGTGACTCCATGGCGGTGGAGGCCTGGGACCGTGGCGACACCCTGAAGCAGGCCGAGGGCGTGCTGCAGAGCCTGGACAACCAGATCGATACCGCCACCGGCACCCTGAAGTTCAAGGCGCGCTTCGCCAACGAGGGCGAGACGCTGTTCCCCAACCAGTTCGTCAACGTGCGCCTGCTGGCCGACACCCTCAAGCAGGCGGTGCTGATCCCGTCCGCCGCCGTGCAGTTCGGCAACCAGGGCACCTTCGCCTACGTGATGGACGGCGACAAGAAGGTGCGCGTGCAGGCCCTGGAAACCGGGCCGAGCGATGGCGAGCGCACCGTGATCAAGGCCGGGCTCAAGGCCGGCGAGCGCGTGGTGCTGGAAGGCACCGACCGCCTGCGCGACGGCAGCGAGGTGGAGGTGGTGCACGACAGCGGCCAGGTGCCGACCCAGCCCAGCGAGCAGCTGCAAGGCGCGGACAAGGGCGCCGAGAAGGGCGGCAAGGCTGAAAAAGGCGGCGTATGAACATCTCCCGCCTGTTCATCCTGCGGCCGGTCGCCACCACGCTGAGCATGCTGGCGATCCTGCTGGCCGGCCTGATCGCCTACCGCCTGCTGCCGGTCTCGGCGCTGCCGGAGGTGGACTACCCGACCATCCGCGTCATGACCCTGTACCCGGGCGCCAGCCCGGACGTGATGACCAGCGCCGTGACCGCGCCGCTGGAACGCCAGTTCGGGCAGATGCCGGGGCTGACGCAGATGTCGTCCACCAGCTCCGGCGGCGCCTCGGTGATCACCCTGCGCTTCAGCCTGGAGGTGCAGCTGGATGTGGCCGAGCAGGAGGTGCAGGCAGCCATCAACGCGGCCACCAACCTGCTGCCCAACGACCTGCCGGCGCCCCCCGTCTATAACAAGGTCAACCCGGCCGACACCCCGGTGCTGACCCTGGCGGTGAGCTCCAGGACCCTGCCATTGCCGCAGTTGCACACCCTGGTCGACACGCGCATGGCGCAGAAGCTGTCGCAGATCAGCGGCGTCGGCATGGTCAGCATCGCCGGCGGCCAGCGCCAGGCGGTGCGCATCAAGGTCAACCCGGAGGCGCTCGCCGCCAATGGCCTGAACCTCTCGGACGTGCGCTCGCTGGTCAGCGCCTCCAACGTCAACCAGCCCAAGGGCAACTTCGACGGCCCGACCCGCACCTCGATGCTGGACGCCAATGACCAGCTGAAGTCGCCGCAGGAGTACGCCAACCTCATCCTCGCCTACAAGAACGGTGCGGCACTGCGCCTGAAGGACGTCGCCGAGATCGTCGAGGGCGCGGAGAACGAGCGCCTGGCCGCCTGGGCCAACCAGAACGAGGCGGTGCTGCTGAACATCCAGCGCCAGCCCGGCGCCAACGTCATCGAGGTGGTCGACCGCATCCAGGAACTGCTGCCGAAGATGACCGCCAACCTGCCGGCGGGCCTGGACGTGGTGGTGCTCACCGACCGCACCCAGACCATCCGCGCCTCGGTCACCGATGTGCAGCACGAGCTGCTGATCGCCATCGCCCTGGTGGTGATGGTGACCTTCCTGTTCCTGCGCAGGGTCAGCGCCACGCTGATCCCGTCCATCGCCGTGCCGCTGTCCCTGGTGGGCACCTTCGGGGTGATGTACCTGGCCGGCTTCTCGGTGAACAACCTGACGCTGATGGCCCTGACCATCGCCACCGGCTTCGTGGTGGACGACGCCATCGTCATGCTGGAGAACATCGCCCGCCACCTGGAGGAGGGCGCCACGCCGCTGGAGGCCGCGCTCAAGGGGGCGAAGCAGATCGGCTTCACCCTGATCTCCCTGACCTTCTCGCTGATCGCCGTGCTGATCCCGCTGCTGTTCATGGCCGATGTGGTGGGGCGGCTGTTCCGCGAATTCGCCATCACCCTGGCGGTGGCCATCCTGATATCCCTGGTGGTGTCGCTGACCCTCACGCCGATGATGTGCGCGCGGCTGCTCAAGCCCGAGCCGGAGGAGAAGGAGCAGGGCCGCTTCTACCGCGTCAGCGGTGCCTTTATCGACGGCATGATCAAGCGCTATTCCCACGGCCTGCGCTGGGTGCTGCGCCACCAGGCGCTGACCCTGCTGGTGGCCGTCGCCACCCTGGGCCTGACCGTGGTGCTCTACCTGGCGGTGCCCAAGGGCTTCTTCCCGGTGCAGGACACGGGTGTGATCCAGGGCATCACCGAGGCGCCGCAATCGGTGTCGTTCCGCGCCATGAGCGAGCGTCAGCAGCGCCTCGCCGAGCTGGTGCTGAAGGACCCGGCGGTGGCCAGCCTGACCTCCTACATCGGTGTCGACGGCGACAACGTCACCCTCAACAGCGGGCGCATGCTGATCAACCTCAAGCCCCACGGCGAGCGCGACGTCACCGCCAGCGAGGTCATCCAGCGCCTGCAGCCGCAGCTGGAACGCCTGGTGGGCATCCGCCTGTACCTGCAGCCGGTGCAGGATCTGACCATCGAGGACCGGGTCAGCCGCACCCAGTTCCAGTTCAGCATGGAGTCCCCGGACGCCGAGCTGCTGCGCGAGTGGACCGGCAAGCTGGTGGACGCCTTGCGCCAACAGCCGGAGCTGTCCGACGTGGCCAGCGACCTGCAGGACAAGGGCCTGCAGGTGTACCTGGACATCGACCGCGACATGGCCGGGCGTCTGGGTGTGGAAGTCTCTGCCATCACCGATGCGCTCTACGACGCCTTCGGCCAGCGGCAGATCTCCACCATCTTCACCCAGGCCAGCCAGTACCGCGTGGTGCTGGAGTCCGCCACGGGCGACCGCATCGGCCCGCAGGCGCTGCAGCAGCTGCGCGTCGCCGGCACCGACGGCGTGCAGGTGCCGTTGGCCACCCTGGCGCGCATCGAGGAGCGGCAGACGGAGCTGGCGATCAACCACATCGGCCAGTTCCCGGCGGTGAACCTGTCGTTCAACCTGGCCCCCGGCGTCGCCCTGGGCGAGGCGGTGGCGGTGATCGAGCGGGTGCAGCAGGAGATCGGCATGCCGGAAGGCATCCAGACCCGCTTCCAGGGCGCGGCGGCGGCCTTCGAGGCCTCGCTGTCGAGCACGCTGCTGCTGATTTTGGCAGCGGTGGTGACCATGTACATCGTCCTGGGCGTGCTCTACGAGAGCTACATCCACCCGGTGACCATCCTCTCCACGCTGCCCTCGGCGGGCGTCGGCGCCTTGCTGGCCCTGCTGCTCTCGGGCAACGACCTGGGCCTGATCGCCATCATCGGCATCATCCTGCTGATCGGCATCGTCAAGAAGAACGCGATCATGATGATCGACTTCGCCCTGGAGGCCGAACGCCACCAGGGCATGAGCCCCGAGGACGCCATCTACCAGGCCGCGCTGCTGCGCTTCCGGCCGATCCTGATGACCACCCTGGCCGCGCTGTTCGGCGCCGTGCCGCTGATGCTCGCCACCGGCTCCGGCGCCGAACTGCGCCAGCCCCTGGGCCTGGTGATGGTGGGTGGTTTGCTGGTGAGCCAGGTGCTGACGTTGTTCACGACGCCCGTTATTTATCTGGCCTTTGATCGGTTGTCGCGACGGTTTACCGGGCGGAGTGCGGCGGGGGTGGAGGTATGACGGGCGTCAGCGGCAAGTTGCAAGCGGCAAGCTGCAAGTGGGTCCGTGCGGGCGGTGAGGTTGATTCTGGCCTGCTCTTTTCTTGCGGCTTGAAGCTTGTCGCTTGGAGCTGCGTTCAGCCATGAACCTCTCCGCCCCCTTCATCCACCGCCCCGTCGCTACGATGCTTCTGAGCCTGGCGATCATGCTGCTGGGCGGCATGAGCTTCGGTTTGTTGCCGGTGTCGCCGCTGCCGCAGATGGATTTCCCGGTGATCACGGTGCAGGCGAGCCTGCCCGGGGCGAGCCCGGAGATCATGGCGTCGAGCGTGACCACGCCGCTGGAGCGTTCCCTGGGGACCATGTCCGGGATCACGCAGATGACCAGCCGCACCAGCCAGGGCTCGACGCGGATCATCATCCAGTTCGACCTGGACCGTGACATCAACGGCGCCGCCCGCGATGTGCAGGCGGCCATCAACGCCTCGCGCAACCTGCTGCCCAGCGGCATGCGCAGCATGCCCACCTACAAGAAGGTCAACCCGTCGCAGGCGCCGATCATGGTGCTGTCGCTGACCTCCGACGTGCTGGAGAAGGGCCAGTTGTACGACCTGGCCTCGACCATCCTGGCCCAGAGCCTGTCCCAGGTTAAGGGCGTGGGCGAGGTGCAGATCGGCGGCAGTTCGCTGCCGGCGGTGCGGGTGGAGCTGGAGCCGCAGCTGCTCAACCAGTACGGCCTGTCGCTCGACGAGGTGCGCAGCCGTATCGCCGCCGCCAACCAGCGCCGGCCCAAGGGGGCGGTGGAGGATGATGGGCGCCATTGGCAGGTGGGTGCCAGCGACCAGTTGGAGAAGGCCGCCGACTATGCGCCGCTGATCCTCCGCTATCAGGAGGGTTCGGCCCTGCGCCTGGGCGATGTGGCCAAGGTGCGCGACGCGGTGGAGGACCGCTACAACAGCGGTTTCTTCAACGACGAGAACGCGGTGCTGCTGGTGATCAACCGCCAGGCCGGCGCCAACATCATCGAGACCATCGAAAGCATCAAGGCGCAGCTGCCGAGCCTGCAGGCGGTGCTGCCGGCCAGCGTCAAGCTGAACCAGGCGATGGACCGCTCGCCGGTGATCCGCGCCACCCTGCACGAGGCCGAGCGCACCCTGCTGATCGCCGTGGCGCTGGTGATACTGGTCGTCTACCTGTTCCTCGGCAGCCTGCGTGCCTCGCTGATCCCGGCGCTGGCGGTGCCGGTGTCGCTGGTGGGCACCTTCGCGGTGATGTACCTGTGCGGCTTCTCCCTCAACGTGCTGTCGCTGATGGCGCTGATCCTCGCCGCCGGGCTGGTGGTGGACGACGCCATCGTGGTGCTGGAGAACATCTCGCGGCACATCAACGACGGCATGCCGCCGTTCAAGGCGGCGCTGCAGGGCACCCGCGAGGTGGGCTTCACCCTGCTGTCGATGAACCTGTCGCTGGTGGTGGTGTTCGTCTCCATCCTGTTCATGGGCGGCATCATCGACCGCATGTTCCGCGAGTTCTCCCTGACCCTGGCGGCGGCCATCCTGGTGTCGCTGCTGGTGTCGCTGACGCTGACCCCGATGCTCTGCGCGCGCTGGCTCAAGCCCCACGTGCCGGATGCCGACAGCCGCATGCAGCGCTGGAGCGAGGCCATCCACGAGCGCATGACGCGGCTCTACGACGTCACCCTCGGCTGGGCCCTGCGCCACCCGCGCCTGACCCTGCTCAGCCTGTTCGTCACCATCGGCCTCAACGTCGCGCTCTACGTGATCGTGCCCAAGACCTTCCTGCCGCAGCAGGACACCGGGCAGTTGATCGGCTTCATCCGTGGCGACGACGGCCTGTCCTTCACCGTGATGCAGCCGAAGATGGAGATCTTCCGCCGTGCCGTGCTCAAGGACCCGGCGGTGGAGAGCGTGGCCGGCTTCATCGGCGGCAGCGGCGGCATCAACAACGCCTTCATGATCGTGCGCCTGAAGCCGATCAAGGAGCGCGGGCTGTCGGCGCAGAAGGTCATCGAGCGGCTGCGCAAGGAGATGCCGCTGGTGCCCGGCGGCCGGCTGATGCTGATGGCCGACCAGGACATCATGACCGGCGGCTCCCGCGAGCAGCGCAGCTCCGAGTACGAGTACGTGCTGCAGGCCGAGGACCTGGGCGACCTGCGCACCTGGCTGCCGCAGGTGACCGCCGCGCTGAAGGCCCTGCCGGAGCTGACCGCCATCGACGCGAAGGAAGGCGAGGGCGCCCAGCAGGTGACCCTGAAGGTGGACCGCGAGACGGCCAAGCGCCTGGGCATCGACATGAACATGGTCACGGCGGTGCTCAATAACGCCTACAGCCAGCGGCAGATCTCCACCATCTACGACAGCCTCAACCAGTACCAGGTGGTGATGGAGGTCAACCCGAAATACGCCCAGGACCCGGCGACCCTGGAGCAGGTGCAGGTGATCACCGCCGACGGCCAGCGCGTGCCGCTGTCGAGCTTCGCCCACTACGAGCGCAGCCTGGAGGAGGACCGGGTCAACCACGAAGGCCAGTTCGCCTCGGAGAGCATCTCCTTCGACCTGGCGCCGGGCGTGAGCCTGGACCAGGCCACCGTGGCCATCGAGAAGGCGGTCGCCGCCATCGGCATGCCCAGCTCGGTGGTCGCGCGCCTGGGCGGCACCGCCGACGCCTTCGCCAGCACCCAGCAGAACCAGCCGTGGATGATCCTCGCCGCCCTGGTGCTGGTGTACCTGGTGCTGGGCATCCTCTACGAGAGCTACATCCACCCGCTGACCATCCTTTCGACGTTGCCGTCGGCGGGGGTGGGGGCGCTGCTGACCATCCAGCTGATCGGTGGCGAGTTCAGCCTGATCTCGCTGCTGGGGCTGTTCCTGCTCATCGGCATCGTCAAGAAGAACGCCATCCTGATGATCGACCTGGCGCTGCAGCTGGAGCGCAACGACGGCCTGTCGCCGGCCGAGTCGATCCATCGCGCCTGCCTGCTGCGCCTGCGGCCGATCCTGATGACCACCCTGGCCGCCATCCTCGGCGCGGTGCCGCTGCTGATCGGTGGTGCGGAAGGCGCGGAGATGCGCCAGCCGCTGGGCGTGACCATCATCGGCGGCCTGGTGCTGAGCCAGATCCTCACCCTCTACACCACCCCCGTGGTCTACCTGTACCTCGACCGCCTGCGCCATCGCTTCAACCGCTGGCGCGGCGTGCGTACCGACGCTTCGCTGGAGACACCGCTATGAGTCCGCAAACCCGCCGTCTTTTCCCGGTGCTGGCCCTGGCCATCGCCCTGGCCGGTTGTGCCGTGGGGCCGGATTACCAGCAGCCCGACCATGCCGTGCCCGCCCGCTTCAAGCACGCCGAGGGCTGGAAGGCCGCCGCCCCCGCCGACGCCCTGGCCCGTGGCGCCTGGTGGGAGCTGTACGGCGACGCCACCCTGAACGACCTGCAGCAGCGCCTGGAAACCTCCAACCAGACCCTGGCGCAGTCCGTCGCCCAGTTCCGCCAGGCCCAGGCGCTGGCCCGGGGCGCGCGCGCCTCGTTCTTCCCCTCGGTGAGCGCCAACGCCAGCAAGACCCGCTCCGGCCAGGGCGGGAGCAGCAGCACCGTGCGCCTGTCCGACGGCTCCACCGTCACCAGTGGCGGCAGCGGCGGCATCTCCAACAGCTACAGCGCCACCCTCGGGGTGAGCTGGGAGCTGGACCTCTGGGGCAAGCTGCGCCGCCAGCTGGAAGCCGACAGCGCGAGCATGCAGGCCAGCGCCGCCGACCTCGCCGCCGTGCGCCTGAGCCAGCAGTCCGAGCTGGCACAGAACTACCTGCAACTGCGGGTGATGGACGCGCAGAAGCGCCTGCTTGATGCCACCGTGCAGGCTTACGAGCGCTCGCTGAAACTCACCGAGAACCAGTTCCGCGCCGGCATCGTCACCCGCGCCGACGTGGCCCAGGCGCGCACCCAGCTCAAGAGTACCCAGGCCCAGGCCATCGACCTCAAGTACCAGCGCGCGCAACTGGAGAACGCCATCGCCGTGCTCATCGGCGTGCCGCCCTCCGAGTTCGACCTGGCCGAGGTGGACAGCGTCCCGAGCCTGCCCCAGGTGCCGGCGCTGGTGCCCTCGCAGCTGCTGGAGCGCCGCCCGGACGTGGCTTCGGCCGAGCGCAAGGTGATCGCCGCCAACGCACAGATCGGCGTGTCCAAGGCCGCCTACTACCCCAGCCTCAACCTCAGCGCCACCGGGGGCTACCGCAGCGGTGGCCTGAGCGACTGGATCAGCACGCCGAACCGCTTCTGGTCCATCGGCCCCGAGTTCGCCCTCAACCTGTTCGACGGCGGCCTGATCCGCTCCCAGGTCGACCAGGCCGAGGCCAGCTACGACCAGACGGTGGCCAGCTACCGCCAGACCGTGCTCGACAGCTTCCGCGAGGTGGAGGACTACCTGGTCCAGCTCAGCGTGCTGGAGGAGGAGAGCGGCGTGCAGCAGGAGGCCCTGGAGTCCGCCCGCGAGGCCCTGCGCCTGGTCACCAACCAGTACAAGGCCGGCCTGCAGGACTACAGCAGCGTGGTTTCCAGCCAGGCCACGGCGCTCTCCAACGAACGCACCGTGCTCACCCTCACCGGCACGCGCCTGACCGCCAGCGTCCAGCTCATCGCCGCCATGGGCGGTGGTTGGGAGCAGGGCCGTCTGGAACAGGTGGATTCTGACGACCAAGGCCAGCCGACGCCCTGAGCGGGGCGGCTGGCACGTTGCCCTGCATCCTGCTCGTAGGATGGGTAGAGCGAAGCGAAACCCATGCGGTTGTGCGGTGACCCAATGCCTTTGTGCATGGGATCGGCTTCGCTCGGTGGATGAAAAGAGCGCCATCCCCCCTACGCAGCGGTCACGTCCATCCGTCGTGGAAGCGAATTCATTCGCGAACGGCGTTCGTGCCGGGCATCGCGGTTATTGGCTGCCCCCGCCACAGAGCCTGACCAGCCCGTAGGATGGGTAGAGCGAAGCGAAACCCATGCGGTTGTGCGGTGACCCAATGCCTCTGTGCATGGGATCGGCTTCGCTCGGTGGATGAAAGAGCGCCATCCACCCTGCGCCGCGGGAAAGTGGGTTTGTCGCGGATGCCCCTACAGGTCTGCGCCATCTGGGCTGAGGAGCCTGACCAGGCGCTCTTCCAGCTCGCGGCCGGCGCTGCCCTGGCCTTGGCGGCTGTAGAGGGCCAGGCGTACGCCCTGGATGTCGGGCAGGCCGCTGGCGGCGTCGAGCACGCGGTGCTGGTCGGTGGCGACGCGCAGGGGCAGGAGGCTGATGCCGAGGCCCGCGGCGACGGCGGAGCAGACGCTGGCGAGGCTGGCGCTGGAGTAGGCGATGCGCCAGCGGCGGCCCTGCACGTCGAGGCCGTGGAGCATCTCGTTGCGATACAGGCCGCCGGCGGGGAAGGCCACCAGGGGCAGGGGCTCGCGGCCCAGCGCCGGGTTGTCGCGGCTGTCGAACCAGCCCATGGGTTCCGGCCAGGAGGCGAGGCAGTCGTCGCTCTCGCCCATCTGCTTGACCAGCAGCAGGTCGAATTCGCCGCCCTGCCAGGCACGGCGCAGGTCCGGGCCCAGGCCGCTGGTGACTTCCAGGCGCGTGCCGGGGTGGTTGGCGGCGAAGGCGGCCAGCAGCGGCATCAGCCGTTCGGCGGCGAAGTCCTCGGGCACCCCCAGGCGCAGCACACCGGCGCTTTCCAGGTCACCCATGGCGTCGCGCGCTTGCTCGTGCAGGGCGAGGATGCGTCGCGCGTAGCCCAGCAGCCGTTCGCCCTCGACCGTGGCCACCACGCGACGCTGGCTGCGGTCGAGCAGGCGGCAACCGGCGTCTTCCTCCAGGCGTCGCACCTGCTGGCTGACGGTGGACTGGGTGAGGTGCAGGCGCTCGGCGGCGCGGGTGAAGTTGCCGCAGTCGGCCACCGCCACGAAGCTGCGCAGGAGTTGCGGGTCGAACATGGAGTCATGCCCTCTGCCACTGGTTTGCATGGTCATATTTAATTTCAGAATACCTGGCCGGCTGGACATAATCCGCAGGTTTTCCTCACCTTCGGAGCGATTTCCATGACGGATGACCAGGCATTCCTGCAGCGGGCGGTGGAGCTGGCTCGCGCCAACGTCGAGCGCGGCGGCCGGCCTTTCGGTGCGCTGCTGGTGAAGGACGGTGACGTACTGGCCGAGGCGGTGAACGAGATCCACCTGAGCGGCGACCCCACCGCCCACGCCGAGTTGCTGGCCCTGCGTGCCGCCAGCCAGAGCCTGGGCCCGCGCCTGGAGGGCTGCGTGATCTACGCCAGCGGCCAGCCGTGCCCGATGTGCCTGGCCGCCATGCACCTGAGCGGGGTGAGCCGCGCGGTGTTCGCCATCGCCAACGAAGAGGGCGAGCCCTTCGGCCTCTCCACCGCCGCCATCTACCAACAGATGGCGCTACCCCTGGCGCAGCAGCGCCTGCCGGTGCGGCACTTGCCCCAGGCGGGCGCCACCGCGCTCTACCAGCGCTGGAAGGACCTGCATGCACCAGGCTGAAACCCGCCCCCCGCTGGTCGCCTGGCTGTTGCTGGTGGCCCTGGGGCTGAACCTGCGGCCGATCCTCGGCTCGGTCAGCCCGTTGCTGGGGGAGATCCGCGCGGCCACCGGCCTGAGCTTCCAGGGTACGGCGCTGCTGACCACCCTGCCGGTGATCTGCATGGGCCTGGTGGCGCTGGCGGCGGTGCGCCTGGAAGCGCGCCTGGGTGAGCGACGTGGCGTGGCCATCGGGCTGGCGTTGATCTTCGCTGCCTGCCTGGCCCGCTGGCTCTGCGACCGGGGTGATGCGTTGCTGGGCACGGCGCTGCTGGGTGGCATCGGCGTGGCGTTGATCCAGGCGCTGGTGCCGGCGGTGATCAAGCGCCAGTTCGCCGGGCGCGTGGCGCTGGCCATGGGGCTGTACTCGGCCTCGCTGATGAGCGGTGGCGGGCTGTCGGCCTTGCTCAGCCCGGTGCTGGCCGGGCATTTCGGCCATTGGCAGGCGGGGCTGGGCTTGTGGCTGGTGCCGGCGGCGCTGGCGCTGCTGCTGTGGCTGCGCCTGCCACTGGCGCGGGCCGATTCGTCGCGCGCAAGCGCTGGGCCGGGGCTGCTGGGGGATCGCCGGGCCTGGACGCTGGCGCTGTACTTCGGGCTGATCAATTGCGGCTACATGAGCATGGTGGCCTGGTTGCCGGCCTTCTATCAGCAGTTGGGTTGGAGCCCGACCCGCAGCGGCTCCCTGCTGGCCTTCATGACCCTGTTCCAGGTGCTGGCGGCGTTGGTGATGCCGGCCCTGGCCCAGCGCGGGGTGGACCGCCGCCCGCTGCTGACGCTGTGCCTGGCGGCCCAGGCGGTGGGGTTCGCCGGCCTGGTGTGGGCGCCGCAGCAGGCCACCTTGCTGTGGGTGGCGCTGATCGGCTTCGGCCTGGGGGCGTGCTTTGCGCTGAGCCTGATCCTCACCCTCGATCACCGTCGCGACCCGCGCGAGGCGGGGCAGCTGGCGGCCTTCGTGCAGGGCGTCGGCTTCCTGATCAATGCGGTGTCGCCCTGGCTGACGGGCTGGCTGCGGGAAGTCACCGGGGGCTTCACCAGTGCCTGGGTGGTGCTGGTGGTGATGGTGCTGGCGATGCTGGCGCTGACCCGGGTGTTCAGCCCGGCCAGCTATGGGGTGGCGCCGGGCGGCGAGGTGCCGGCCCGGGCCTGAGGCGGGTTACTGCGACTGCTTGCGGTTGACGATCTGCGCGGCCTTGACGATGTCGGCGCCGATGTCGGGGGTGAACTGCTCCCACACCGGTTGCATGGCGGTGCGCCAGGCCTGGCGTTCCTCGGGGCTGAGGGTCACCAGCTGGGTCTTGCCGCTGCTCTGGATGCGCTGGCGGTCGGCCTGGTTCTGCTGCTCGGCGGCGTGGTTCACCGCGAAGGTGACCTCGTCGATGATGGCTTCCAGCTCGGTGCGGGTCTTGTGCGGGATGGCGTACCAGGTGCGCGCGTTGCTCACCAGCATGTAGTCCAGCACACCGTGGTTGGTCTCGGTGATGAAGGGCTGCACGGTGTTGATCTTCTGGCTGTAGAGGTTGGACCAGGTGTTCTCGGTGCCCTGGACCTTGCCGCTCTGCAGCGCCGCGAAGGCATCGGCGAAGGGCATCGGCACGGCCTTGGCGCCGAGCTGGGCGAACTGCGCCTCGAGCACGCCGGAGGCCTGGATGCGGAAGGACAGGCCGCGGGCGTCGGCCGGCGTGTGCAGGGCGCGGTTGGCCGACATCTGCTTCATGCCGTTGTGCCAGTAGGCGAGGCCGATGATGCCCTTGTCTTCCATGGAGCGCAGCAGCTGGCGGCCCTTGGCGCGCTTCTGGAAGCGGTTGACGGCTTCGAGGTCGTCGAACAGGAAGGGCAGGTCGAAGATCTGCAGCTGCTTGGTGTACTGGTCGAACTTGGCCAGCGACGGGGCCAGCAGGTCCACCTTGCCGTCCGCCAGGGCCTGCAGTTCGTCGGCGTCGCCGAACAGGGTGGAGTTGGGGTAGACCTCCACCTTCACCTGGCCGCCGAGGCGCTCCTGGACCAGTTTCTGGAACATGAGCGCACCCTGGCCCTTGGGCGTGTCGTCGGCGACCACGTGGGAGAAGCGCAGGGTGATGGGGGCTTCGTCCGCCACGGCGTGGCCGATGGGCAGGCTGAGGACGCAGGCCAGGACGGCGATGTACTTCTTGATCATTGATGTCCCTTTCTTGTTATCGGGCAGATAAATGCGCCGTCGCCGGTGGGCGAGGGCGGCAGGCGCAGTGGCGTCCATGGCTGAGCGTCCGGCTGCGTCCTTGTCGTTATGGTAGTTCCCGCTCCGGTAGTTTGCCGGGGCGGTATCGGGCAGGGGCTGGCGGGTGGCCATCGACTGCGACGGACCGGCGATTATCTCCCAGAGCCGGCGCTCCAATGAGCGGAGCACTGCTCAGTTCTGGCAAGTCGCCGCGTGCCGGGGTGACGTGTCGTCGGCTGGCCGCCTCGCCCGTGCCCCTGGCGGATGACCGGCAGGACGGTCGCGACCCGGCCAGCTATACCCAGTGGAGGCCCGGCCTGCCCGAAGTCGCCGTGGCCTTCCCGGAGGGCTCCATGTCGCACCCTGCCAGAACCGCACTCGTCACGGGCGCTTCAAGAGGAATAGGCGCCGCCGTCGCCCTGCGCCTCGCCCTCGACGGCTTCCAGGTCGTGGTCAACTACGCCGCCCGTCCCGAGGCCGCCGAGCAGGTGGTCAGGGCGATCATCCAGGCCGGCGGCAAGGCCTACGCCATCCTCGCCGACGTCAGCGACCCGGCGGCGGTGGCCGCGCTGTTCGACCACGCCGAGATGGAGTACGGCGGCCTCGACGTGCTGGTGAACAATGCCGGCATCATCCAGCCCGGGCAGATCGATCTCGCCGACACCAGCGAGGCGCTGTTCGATCGCATCTTCGCGGTCAACGCCCGGGGCACCTTCAACACCATGAAGCTCGCGGCCAGACGCCTGCGCGACGGCGGGCGGATCATCAATTTCTCCACCAGCGTGGTGGGCCTGGCGCTGCCGGGGTACGCCGCCTATGCCGGCTCCAAGGCGGCGGTGGAGGCGATGAGCCGGGTGTTCGCCAAGGAGTTGCGTGGGCGCGGGGTGACGGTCAATTGCGTGGCGCCGGGGCCGACCGCCACCGAGCTGTTCCTCGATGGCAAGGACCCCGGCACGGTGGAGCGCCTGGCCAACCAGGCGCCCTTGCAGCGCCTCGGCCGCCCTGAGGACATCGCCGGTGTGGTGGCCTTTCTCGCCAGTGACGAGGGCGGCTGGATCAACGGCCAGACGCTGCGGGTCAACGGCGGCATCGTCTGAACCGCTTCGACGCTATCGGAACCGGGAAAAACACCTGCAAGCCCTGTACAGTCGCGCCGCGGAATCCCGCTCGGCGGTCAATCGATACAGGTGCATGGAGTGTTGGCATGGTGAAGGGAAGCAAGGCGCTGTTGGGGGGCCTGGCGCTGCTGCTGGGTGGTGCGGGCACTGCCGAGGCGGCGTCGCAGCTGCTGTGCGGGATGCGCTGGTCGAGCGCCAACGAGGCGGTCGACCAGCGCCTGGGGGGCGACTGCATGCTGGTGACGGCGGAGGGGGCGTTGCGCGTGCCGCAACTGTTCCAGCAGGTGGGCGGGGGACTGCAGGCCGGCCGCTTCGCCTTCAAGCGCGATGAGCTCTGGGGCTATGCCGAGGGTGACGGGCGGGTGCTGGCGGCGCCTTCGTTCAGCATCGCCCGGCCCTTCGTCGAGGGGCGGGCGATGGTCTGCCGCGAGGAAGCCGACCGACGCTTCTGCGGCTACCTGGGCCTGGATGGCGAGCCGGCCTTCCCGCTGGTCGAGGGCCTTTATTTCCTCCGTGACTACCGGGGCGGCCAGACCCTGGTGGCCCCCGATGGCGGTCGGGGCAACTTCTATATGGACGGCAGCGGAAACCGCCAGGAGCCGGGCGCGAGCGCGGCCGGGCGCTGCAACGCCTGGGTGCTGGAGACCCGTTCCGCCCGCGCCCTGGGTCGCTTGCCGGCGGATGGGCGGCTGCCGCTGCCGGGGGCCGATGCCCAGCACCCGCTGGGCGATTGCGCCCAGGTGCTGGAGGCGGTGCCGCCCCTGGAACTGGACCTGGCGGCGCTGTTCAGCGAGTGGCTGCACCTGCAGGTGACCCAGGTGCATGCCCTGCACGAAGGCGTGCGGGTGATGGCGACGGACGGGCCCTGGGGCTGGGGCCTGCTGGATGAGCAGGGCAAGCCGCTGTTCGGCCCGGCGCCCCGGCTGTACAGCGAACCGCTGGAGCTGAGCGTGCGCGAAGGCCTGCTGCCGGTGCGCCTGCCCACCGGCGAGAACCTGGGCCAGGTGCAATCGCCGAGCACGGTGCGCTTCATGGCGCCGGACGGCCGCTACCCGCTGCCGGGCGATTTCGAGGACGCCCACGGCTTCCACGAGGGCCTGGCGGCGGCGCGCTCGCCGCAGAACCACCTGTGGGGCTTCATCGATCACCAGGGCGCCTGGGTGATCGCCCCGACCTACGCCGCCGTGATCGAGGACTTCGAACAGGGGCGGGCGGTGGTGAGCCTGGGGCCCGCCAACGAGCGCGGGGTCGAGGCGCTGATCGACCGCAACGGACAGGTGCTGGCCCGTTACGACGAGCTCCTGGCACGCCACTTCGCCGACCCGCAGCTGGAGCAGTTGCCGGAGCCCCTGCCTTTCCTGCCCTGCGCGCTGAGCGGTGCGAACTACCTCTCGCCCGAGGAGCGGCGGGTGGCGCTGGCCGGGCAGGGCGGTGACTGGGCGGGCCTGTGCAGTGACGATCAATTGCGCGCGAAAGCGCAGCAGATGGCGTTGCGCCTGCACGGCAGCCTGACGCCGGAGCGCTCCATCCTCCAATGGGCCGCTGCCGTCGAGGCCTGGCCGCAGCGCTTGCGTGGCTGCAAGGCTGATGCCGCGTGCCAGCGGGCGCTGCTGGAGGAGGGGTTGGCCGACCCGGGCTGGGCGTCGCCGGAGGCGTCGGGAGCGGGTTCGGCATTGCCCGAGCTCCCCGGCACGGTTTCGCCGGCAACCCAGGAACTCCTGCGTCAGCAGGTGGCGCGATCGGGCAGCTACACGCCCGAAGACGAGGACATGGGCGATGGCTGGGGTGACGCGAGCCTGGGCTTCGGCCGGGTCGACCTGGGCCAGGGCAGGCCGGGCATCCTGGTGTCGCAGAACGTGCAGCGCAGCAACGCCCAGTGGTTGTTCGAGATGGACGCCGCCGGGGCGCCGCGCCTGCTGCTGGAAGGGGCGGGCATGCTCGGGAGGGTTGCCGGGCCGCTGAGCGAAGGCCATGCGCCCGTGCGCCTCCATGCGGACCAGGGGCAGGGCGTTTCCGATTGGCGCTTCGATGGCACGGCCTATGTGCTGGAGGCCTCGTGCTGGCAGGCCTGGGGCACGGATGTGCTGTTCGCCTACGATTGCAAGCCTGCCGGCCCCGACTCAGGGGGCTAGGGGGAACTCCAGCACGAAGCGCGTCCAGCCGCCGGCCGATTCGCAGCGGATGCTGCCGCCGTGGGCGTGGACGATGGAGCGGGTGATGGCCAGGCCAAGGCCGGCGTGTTCCGCCTGGCCTTCGCGGCGCGCCGGGTCGGCGCGGAAGAAGCGGTCGAACAGCCGGGGCAGCAGTTCGGCAGGGATCGGCGCACCGTCGTTGGCCACTTCCAGGCGCACCCCTGCGGCCTCGCGCTGCACGCTGAGGCGGATGTGGCCGCCCGGCGGGGTGAAGCGCAGGGCGTTGTCGATCAGGTTGGACAGGGCGCGGCGCAGCAGGGCGCGGTCGGCCGGCAGGCGGCCGTCGCCCTGGCGGCTGAGGGTGACCTGGCCATCCTCGGCCAGGGGCGCGAAGAATTCCGCGAGGGCATCCAGCTCGTCACCCAGTTGCAGCGGCTCCAGGCGCGTGGCCAGCAGGCCGTGCTCGGCCTTGGCCAGGAACAGCATGTCGTTGACCATTTGCGCCAGGTGCTGCAGCTCTTCCAGGTTGGCGTGCAGGGCTTCGCGGTAGGTGTCGCCGTCGCGCGGCTGGGCGAGGGTCACCTGAGTCTGGGTGAGCAGGTTGGACAGCGGCGTGCGCAACTCGTGGGCGATGTCGCTGGAGAAGGCCGAGAGGCGCTGGAAGGCGTCGTCCAGGCGGCCGAGCATGGCGTTGAAGGCGCGGGTCAGCTCGGCCAGCTCGGGTGGCACCGGGTCTTCGGCGAGGCGGGTGGTGAGGGAGTCGGCAGAGACGCCGGCGGCCACTTCGGCCATGCGTCGCAGGGGGCGCAGGCCGCTGCGCACGGCCCAGGCGCCGAGCAGGGCGGTGGCCAGGGCGCTGAGGCCGACGGTGAGCCAGATCAGCCGTTGCATGCGTTCGAGGAAATGCTGGTGGTGGGTGATGTCCAGGCGCAGTTCCAGCCGTGGCGAGTCCGCACGTGCGGGCTCCAGCGGGGTTTCGAAGCGGCGCCAGGCGATGTCGCCGTGGCTGTCGTGACCGGCGCTGGCCGCGGCCTCACTGTCGAACCAGGGCTCGCCGTCGGCGCCGACGATGCGCAGGGCGAGGTCGGGGTGGCGCTCGAGCTCCGTGCGCAGCTGGTCTTCATGGGGCGCCAGGTCGCCGGGTTGGCGGGCGGGGCCGAGGATGCTGCGGAACACTTCGGCCTTGCCGTCCAGCAACTGGCGGTCGAGCTCGATGAAGTGGGCTTCGCTGGCGCGGTCGAAGAGCACCCCGGCGATCAGCGAGACGGCGGCGGTGCTGGCGGCGAACAGCAGGCTGAGGCGGGCGCCGAGGGACAGGCGGCGCATCAGGCGTCCCGCGCCTCGAGCACGTAGCCCATGCCACGCACGGTGTGGATCAGCTTGGTCGGCCAGGCGTCGTCGACCTTGGCGCGCAGGCGGCGGATGGCGACCTCGATGACGTTGGTGTCGCTGTCGAAGTTCATGTCCCAGACCTGGGAGGCGATCAGCGACTTGGGCAGCACCTCGCCGTGGCGGCGCAGCAGCAGTTCGAGCAGGGCGAATTCCTTGGCGGTGAGGTCGATGCGCTGGCCGTCGCGCTCCACCCGGCGGCGCAGCAGGTCGAGGCGCAGGTCGGCCAGTTGCAGGCTGGTGTCCTGCTGCCCGGCGCTGCCCCGGCGCAGCAGGGTGCGCACGCGGGCCAGCAGCTCGGCGAAGGCGAAGGGCTTGACCAGGTAGTCGTCGGCGCCCAGCTCCAGGCCGTGCACGCGGTCTTCCACGGCGTCGCGGGCGGTGAGGAACAGCACGGGTATCTCCAGGCCCGCCTCGCGCAGGGTGCGCAGCACCTGCCAGCCGTCGCGGCCGGGGAGCATCACGTCGAGGATGATCAGGTCGTAGTCGCCGGTGAGGGCCAGGTGCTGGCCGGCGATGCCGTCGCTGGCGAGGTCGACGAGGAAGCCGGCCTCGCCCAGGCCCTGGCGCAGGTACTGGCCGGTCTTGGGCTGGTCTTCGACTATCAGCAGTTTCATGGGGCACTCGTGGCGGGGAACGGTTGCTTTATACCGCGACGGCGGCCGCCGGTGGCGCAAGCTGACAAAGTTGTAATGTCGCGGTCAGCCAGGCGCCAGCCTGGGGTGCTTAAGGTGGCGCCATCGTCACTCAAGGAGCACCTCATGAAATCCTCCCTCATCGCCCTGGCCCTGGGCCTTTCCATCAGCCTGCCGGTGCTGGCCGACACCCCGGCCGGGGGCTACGGCTTCGGTCACCCGGGCAAGGCCGCCGAGGCCGACCGCACCGTGGAGATCACCCTCGGCGATATGTACTACGAGCCGGCCGAGCTGGACGTGAAGGCGGGCGAGACGGTGCGCTTCGTGCTGAAGAACACCGGCGCCCTGCTGCATGAGTTCAACCTGGGCGACGCCGCCATGCATGCGGCGCACCAGAAGGAAATGCTGCAGATGCAGCAGATGGGCATGCTCACCCCCACCGGCATGGACCACGACAGGGGCCAGATGGACCCCGGCAAGATGGGCCACGACATGGCCGGCATGGACCACGGCGCGATGATGAAGCACGACGACCCCAACAGCGTGCTGGTGGAGCCGGGCAAGACCGCCGAGCTGACCTGGACCTTCAGCGCCGCCACCGGGCTGGAGTTCGCCTGCAACATCCCCGGCCATTACCAGGCGGGGATGGTCGGCCGCCTCAAGGTCACGCCATGAAGCGCACGCTGATCGGCGCCGGGCTGCTGGCCCTGGCCGCCGACGCCCTGGGCGGCAGTTACGACCTGGTGATCGATGAAGGCCGGGTGGAGCTGAGCGACGGCAGCCGGCCGGCGCTGACCATCAATGGCCAGTCCCCCGCCCCGGAGCTGCGTTTCAAGGAGGGCGAGGAGGTGGCGATCCGCGTCACCAACCGCCTGGACCGCGACACCTCGCTGCACTGGCACGGGATCATCCTGCCCTACGACCAGGACGGCGTGCCGGGCATCAGCTTTCCCGGCATCAAGCCCGGGCAGACCTTCACCTACCGCTTCCGCCTGCAGCAGTCGGGCACCTACTGGTACCACGCCCACAGCGATTTCCAGGAGCAGGAGGGGCTGTACGGGCCTCTGGTCATCGAGCCCCGTGCCCGCGAGCCGTACCGCTACGACCGCGAATATACGGTGATGCTGTTCGACTGGCAGGACGAGAAGCCCGAACGCACCCTGGCCAACCTGAAGAAGGACGCCGAGTACTACAACGACCAGAAGCTGACCGTCGGGGACTTCTTCCGCGATGCCGTTCGCGATGGCGTCTGGGCGACGCTGAAGGACCGCTGGGCCTGGGGCGGCATGCGCATGTCGCCGACCGATATCGCCGATGTCAGCGGCTTCCGCTTCCTGGTCAACGGCCGCGACGCCGCGCAGAACTGGACGGCGCTGTTCAAGCCCGGCGAGCGGGTGCGCCTGCGCATCATCAACGCCTCGGGCATGAGCTACTTCGACCTGCGCATTCCCGGGCTGCCGATGACCGTGGTGCAGGCCGACGGCAACGATGTGCTGCCGGTGACGGTAGACCGCCTGCGCATGGCGGTGGCGGAAACCTATGACGTGATCGTGCAGCCCACCGAGGACCGCGCCTATTCGCTGCTGGCCGAATCCATGGACCGGCGCGGCCTGGTGCGCGCCACCCTGGCGCCGCGCGAGGGCATGGCCGGCGAGGTGCCGCCCCTGGGCGCGCCACGCCGCCTGACCATGGCCGACATGGGCATGGCCCACGACATGGGCGACATGGGTGATAGGGCGGGCATGGACCACGGCGCCATGGCCGGGATGGATCACGCTGCCATGGGTCACGGCATGCCTGCGGCCTCGTCTGGCAACCCCGACTATGCGCCGGGCAGCGGTGTGGCGCCGGAGACCGAGGGCGGGCGCGTGCTGGTCTATGGCGACCTCAGGGCGATGCGCCCGGATGCCCGCTACCGCGCGCCGGACCGCACCATCGAGCTGAAGCTCACCGGCAACATGGAGCGTTACTTCTGGTCCTTCGACGGGGTGAAGTATTCGGAGGCCGAGCCCATCCGCCTGCGCTACGGCGAGCGTGTGCGCTTTCGCTTCGTCAACCAGACGATGATGAATCACCCCATGCACCTGCACGGCATGTGGATGCAGCTGGACAAGGGCAACGGCCGGCTCAACCCGCTCAAGCACGTGGTGAACGTGGCGCCCGGCAGCACCCTGGAAGTGGATGTGCCGGCCGACGCCATCGGTGAGTGGGCCTTCCACTGCCACCTGATCTACCACATGGCCAGCGGCATGTTCCGCAAGGTGATCGTCGAGGCGCCCGATGGCAGCAGCCGGTCCCTGGGCGACGCCATGGACATGAAGGAGGCCGCCCATGCGCAGCATTGAGTGGGGGATGCTGGCGGTTCTGGCCAGCCCGGCGGCGCTGGCGATGGACATGGACGCCATGCCCGTCGGTTATTTCGGCTTCGATCGCCTGGAGAGCCGTTTCCACGGCGACGACGCGCAGCTGGCCTGGGAGGCGGAGGGTTGGTACGGCACCGACCTGCACAAGCTGGTGCTGAAGAATGAGGGCCTGCGCGATGCCGGTGGCCCGACCGTGGACAGCGAGACGCAGCTGCTCTATCGGCGCATGGCGAGCGAATTCTTCGACTGGCAGGCGGGGCTGCGTTACGACGACCAGCCGGGGCCTTCGCGCAGCCACGCGGTGCTCGGCCTCAAGGGCCTGGCGCCGCAGTGGTTCGAGGTGGAGGCGAACCTGTTCGTCAGCGAACGGGGCGATACCTCCCTGCGCCTGGAGGCGGAGTACGAGCTGCTGCTGACCCGGCGCCTGGTGCTGGAGCCACGCCTGGAATACGACCTGGCCCTGGCGGACGACCCCGACCTGGGGCGCGGCGCCGGCGGCAGCACGCTGGAGACCGGGCTGCGCCTGCACTGGCGGTTGGCGCCGGACTTCTCGCCCTACGTTGGCTACGAGTGGGAGCGCACTTATGGGCGCAGCGGCGATTGGTTGCGGCAGGAGGGCGAGGCGGACGAGGAGGGCGCCTGGGTGGTGGGGCTGCGCGCCTGGTTCTGAGCGGGCGCCGCGCGGGTTTCACGGCGGGTGGCGGCCTGTATACAATTGCCGGGTTTTCCCGCTCAGGTCGCCTTCCTCATGCAGCATCCCGCCGAACACTCGCCGCTGGGCAAATCCAGCGAGTACATCAGCACCTACAGCCCGCAACTGCTGTTCCCCATCTCCCGCGTGGCGAAGTGGAACGAGCTGGGGCTGACGGCGGAGACCCTGCCTTACAAGGGCGTGGATTTCTGGAACTGCTACGAGCTGTCCTGGCTGACCCCGTCCGGCAAGCCGGTGGTGGCCATCGGCGAGTTCGCCATCCCGGCGGATTCGCCGAACATCATCGAGTCGAAGTCGTTCAAGCTCTACCTCAACTCGCTGAACCAGAGCGCCTTCGCCGATGCCGCCGCGCTGGTGGCGGTGCTGGAGAAGGACCTGTCCGCTGCCGCCGGTGCTCCGGTGCAGGTGCGGGTGCGCAGCCTGGCCGAGGTGGAGGCCGAAGGCGTGGCCCGTGCCGCCGGCGTGTGCATCGACGACCTGGATATCGCCATCGCCAACTACGAGCACCCGCAGCCGGAGCTGCTGCGCGCCGATGCTGGCGAGGTGGTGGAAGAGGCGTTGCACAGCCACCTGTTGAAGTCCAATTGCCCGGTCACCAGCCAGCCGGACTGGGGCACCCTGGTGGTGGAGTACAAGGGCGCGCGCCTGGATCACGCCAGCTTCCTGGCCTATATCGTCAGCTTCCGCCAGCACTGCGACTTCCACGAGCAGTGCGTGGAGCGCGTCTTCCTCGACCTGCAGCGCCTGCTCAAGCCGGAGTACCTGACGGTGCATGCCCGCTACGTGCGCCGGGGCGGGCTGGATATCAACCCCTACCGCAGCACCCACGTGCTGGCGCCGGACAACGGGCGGCTGGCACGGCAGTAGGCGGCCCATTTTTCCGGGCTGAGGCCCGGCTACGGCCCCAGAACGCAAAACCCCGGCACAAGGCCGGGGTTTTTGGTTGCAGCTGCCGTCAGATGCCCATGTTCGCCAGGCTCTGGACGATGTTGCGCAAGGTGCCGGCCAGGGTCGGGTGCTTGATCTCGAAGCGCTCGACCGCGAGGTTGACGCCATCCACCAGGCTGTCGTCGGGCGGGGTGGCCGGCTCGGTGGCCAGTTGCAGTTCGATGTCCTGGATCAGCGTGTTCAGCTCGGCGCGTTCCTCTTCATCCATCGGGGCGTCGCTGGCCAACTGCTCGCGCAGTTCTTGCAGTTGCTGCTGCAGACGTTCAGACATGGCGTTCTCCTTTCATAAGACTTTGGAGTGGACCTCCAGCGGCTGCCAAAAGGTCCCTCGTGTCGTTGAGATTAATCCAGGAGTGAGAGGCGCGCCTGATCCCGATCAAGGCTGTAACAATTGCCGGCTCAGGGCTTTTCCCCCTTCTGCCGGCGCGCTGCCAGGTCGTCCAGGCAGGCGGGCAGTTCGCCCAGGTGGTCGATCACCGAATGGGCGCCCAGGCGGTACAGCTCCAGGGTCGCGCGGGCGCGTAGCGGGTCGCGTTCGCTGCTGGGCAGGGCCTGCCAGTCGCCGAGGGCCTGGCCGCAAAGGCGCCCGCTGGTGGCCAGGCCCACGGTCCACAGCCCGGCGTTGAGCCCGGCCTGGATCAGGCGCGGCTCGCCGCTGACCAGCACGCAGCCTTCGAGGCGATCGACGCCCAGGCTGGCGAGGGCGCTCCAGCAGGCGTCGGGCGCGGGCCAGGGGCGGCAGTCGGGGTCGTTGCCGGCGGCCAGGGTGCTGGCCAGGGGGCCGGAGAGGGCGTGGGTGCTGCCTTCGGGCAGCTCGTCCAGCCGGGCACCGGGGATCTGCCGGGTGGCCAGGAGGTCGAGGAGCTGGTCCAGGTCCTGGGCCGCTTCGGCGTGTTCGTCGGCGGCGCTGGCCAGTGT